>NZ_NCJX01000001.1:0-148660 GCF_002282635.1 Acidiphilium sp. 34-64-41
AGTAATACATAAATGTAACAAATGGATTTTCACCTATCAGAAACGGCAAGAGTGTTTCGTATAGTTCAGTTGGCTCGTCGTCATTACAATATAAATATATGTGATTGAAGCCAATGCTCCTATGGTAGCAAATCCACTCAACCACATACCTGGACTCCCAACGAGCACAGGCTACCAACGAGAACCGATACTTATTCATTTCAAATATGAGGCGGCAACGAAAAAACATTTTCTGTTAAAATAGAATATATTTTAAAATATGGCTTCATTTTTGGTATCCATGTTATATAACAAAATTAGGTAGACACTCTAAATAAGTCTGTTAATCACGAAGGAATACCATTCCGGAATTGGCAAAGTAATGTCCTCCGCCCGCCTTGATGGCCAAATCACGAAAAAACTGCGTTCCACCAGACGCTGAATATCCATACCGTTTCATCGCCGATATCCAGTATTCAGGTGGCTGGCAGTTCACGTGGCTGTGACCGGTTTGGCCAGGCAACGCGTGCGTCATAGCGACAACTCGACCGTTAGCTAAGCTTTGCAAGTAATTATCAACACAGGTCTCCGGTATGTGCTCGGCTACCTCAGAGCTCCATACTAAATCTACCGGCATAATAAATGGAGCAAGCGTTAAATCATGAACAGCGATAGGAAATACTGCACGCCTTACATTCGTCTCAAGTCCGTCTACTCCGACGCCATAGACTCCGAGACGATTGAAAAAAGCCACTGTGTGCCCTTCCCCACAGCCAACATCTAGCATTGTGCGTATGCCGTATAGCTCGATCAATACCCGCCACAATTCCGGACACCACGTTCCGAAATCACCATGCCGCAAGTTTCCACCCAAATCTGGCCGTTTTTCGTCCACCACAACATTCATGACCACTCCTTTTGTCAAATATTTGATAACTTTAGAACCTCAGTCTTGTAACATCGTTCAAGTCCGTGCGTCTAAACCTTTACCCCATGTCTGCGTTATTACCTATATCGGTCCTTGCCGTTCGTCATTTGGCAAATAAGCACCAGTAGGATATATTACATCGACGGAATGCTCAATTATTGGACGCCAGCCCTCGATATTTTTTAAACGCTCTTTAGTAAGAATGATTCGTCTTCCTGATCCTAGAAAGGCGGACCAAGTACCGAATGTGCTTGGAGGGCCGACCACGTAGTCGCATTTCGCGAGCGCCGAGAAATCGTCCTCAAGCGAAGCCGCGACATAGCAAGCAGGCAAGCAGGCGAACACGAGTTCATCCATTTTAATATCAGAACAAACATAAAAACGGTGCGGTACGTCTGCTAAATCCTGATGGATTGCTGACATAACGCGTAAATAATCTTCAATTCCAAAGTAAAATTCTCCATTTATCCAGTCTTCGTAATCCTTGCCACGTCGCATATGAATTCCAATAGATACGACATCTCGTTCGACATCCATTAGTTGTCTGCGATGCTCGGCTCCGTCGATGTGCTTGATGGAGAGTAGGCGGCGCAATGAGCGTCCTGCTTCCACTAAGTCGCGCATATCGTGGTACTGGTACCAGTACGCGCCGCGCATGACGACCCCATTGCCTCGATTACAGAAATCTCTAAGGTCGTCTTCATATAAAGCGAGATCTTTGAATTCTGGCGCATAGGTCAAAAAGACTATTTCGCCGCTGATATCACTCCGATGTTTGATATCCTTTATGTTTAGGCTGAACACACGACGATATAATGTGTCGACATCATCTTGGAGAATTAGATTTATATAGTCACTTACAATTCTAAATTTTTCGCGTTCAAAGCTAGGTTTTGGTGAATAGTTCTGAAGTTCGTCGTTCTTAGTCTCGATGACCTTGTCGAGATTTTGCAATTGCTGATATCCGGTTGGGATACCTGTCCGTTCTGAAAAAGCGAACAGATTTGCGTAGGATGACAGGCAATTGCCCAGCAATGCCGGCTCCCAGCCAATCACAAATCCTGATGGATAAAGTGGATTGGGCAGGGCTTTTGTCCGTGTTTGTTTTTCTATGCACTTTTGGCCATCAGGCGCGTGCCCGTTAGAGATTGGGTTGGTAGTTGGCGGTTTTATCGGTGTGAAGCATTCCCATGCGTGGCAGTGCATGACATGCGCATTAACGGTGCCGGCTTCGAGCGGTGATGCCGCCGGGCGAGCTGATAGAAATCCGCCGTTGTTGAGTTTGAATGCGATTTGGCCATCGCGTTCGCCGGGCATAATTTCGACGGATTGGTTAGCCGGTTGTTGGACAATTTGGCCGGATAGTGGATCGAGCGGTTTAAAGTGGCCATTGTGGCTGGTCACCAGATCGCTGATGGTCGCGCAGCGCCAGAATATGAGTTGGTGACCAGCGAGGTTGTCAGGGCGGCAATGAGAAATGGTTTCGTCGGCGGCGTTCCACGTCAGCAAGGTGCCGAATTCAGTCTGAAGTGCCCAGGTGCCGGGGCGGTGGCATGGGTCCAGGGATGGGTTTAAGAGTTCTTTGCTACTTTCTTGCAAGAAAGTAGAGCTTGCTTGTTCGTTCGTCATTTCGAGAGCGGGCGTGTGGGGGGATGGATTGCCGCGCTGCGCTCGCAATGACGTGGTCAGGTCGGCCGTTGGTATAGTGAGGCCATCGAGGATTTCGCGGACTTGCGGAGCGTGGCGGGCGGCGGTGTCGTCGAAGATTTCGTTGCGGTCGTAGGTTTCGAATTCGGAGGCTTCGCGGGTGGTATCGTGGTAGCCGCGTTGCATTTTCTCGGCCCAGTGGTCGCGCGAGCGGGTGAAGTAGTGGTGAAGTTTTCCCAGGGTGTAGTCGGGTTCATTGGTCAGCAGGCCATCCTGGCTGAAGTTGAGGGGCGTGCCGGCGAGGCTGTGATAGTTCCCTGCGATTTTGAAGCTGTGAGCGTTTTCGCAGCGCAGCATACGATCGGGCCGGATGATGGATTTGATATGGCGGTTGGGGCCGAAGCCGGATTCGGAGCGGTAGACGAAATCTTCGATCAGGAGGCCGGTTGGCCGCTCGTTGTGGCGGGACGAGCCGAACATGGCCCAGGGGATGCCGATGGCTGCGATATCGGCCCAGAGGTTCAGGATGGCGCGGAGGTCGAACGGTGGGTCGATCACCAGATATTCATCGGTATCGAAGAAGGCCATCCAGGTGAATTCGGTGCCGAAGGTTTGGACGGCGTGTTCGTAGGCGCGAAGCTGATAGTCGGGGTTGGTGCTGTGCCAGTCGAGCACGCGGATGTCGTGCGAGGGGGCGAAGGCGCGGGCGCAATCCGGGGTGGCGTCGGTCGATTGATTGTCGAGCAGGATGACGGTGTCGAAGCCGATGGCGAATTGGTAGGCGATCCATTCCGCGATGTGGCGTTCTTCGTTTTTGACGATGGCGACGCAGGCGAGTTTCATTTTTTATGTCCACGTATCCAAGGTCAGGGCTTCCGGATGGGTTGTCAGTGAGTCGTCGACGCCGGAGATGCGGGTTTAGCCCATGGTTGGGGGGCGCGGCAATTGGTTTTGAGACGGTTTGTTAAGGGATTTCAGTTTTGGGTTGTGGATGGCCTGGTCGCGCTTGGGTTGTGGGGTTCAAAAGTTCTTTGGTTCTTTCTTTCAAGAAAGAACGGCTTGGTTGTTCGTGGCTTTGTTGTGAGTTTTGGGGTGGTGCGGGGCTGGATTGCCGCGCTTCGCTCGCAATGACGGGGTGGGGGTGGGGTGGGGTGGAGTCGCCGGGCTGGGCGGGTTGGGTGTTCGGGGGTTTGTTGTTGGGGCTGGGGTGGTGGAGGGCTGGATTGCCGCGCTTCGCTCGCAATGACGGCGTGCGGGTGGGGTGGAGTCGCCGGGCCGGGCGGGTTGGGTGTTCGGGGATTTGTTGTGGGGGTTGGGGTGGTGGGGGGCGGATTGCCGCGCTTCATGACGGTGTGGGGTGGGGTGGGGTGGGTTGTCAGGCGTTCAAAAGTTCTTTGGTTCTTTCTTTCAAGAAAGAACGGCTTGCTTCCCCTGCCCTGCCCTTCCTTGGTTTCTGGTGCTGGGTTGTGGCGGGGCTGGATCGCGGCGCTGCGCTCGCGATGACGGGGGTAGGTGACGGGTTGGGCGGGGCGTGTTTGATTGTTTCTTGCAAGGGAGAGCGGCTTGTTTGTTCTGGCCTGCCTTGGTTTCGGGTGCTGGGTGGTGGCGGGGTTGGATCGCGGCGCTGCGCTCGCGATGACGGGGTGGGGGTGGGATGAGAGTGGAGCGGCAGCCGGCGGTTTATATGATGGCGAATCGGCGGAATGGGACGATTTATGTGGGGGTTACGTCTGATCTGGTGCGGCGGGTGGCGCAGCATCGGGGTGGGGAGGGTTCGGGTTTTACGGCGCGGTATGGGTGCCGGATGTTGGTGTGGTTCGAGATGTGGGGTTCGATGGAAGGCGCGATCGCGCGGGAGACGCGGCTTAAAACGGGATCGCGGCGGGGGAAGCTTGCGTTGATCGAGGCGGGCAATCCGGAATGGGAGGATTTGGCTTTCGGGTTGGTTTGATGGGATGGGGGCTGATTGACAGGTTTGGCGGTGGGCGCTACCTCGGCGCCACCGGTTGGCGGCGTAGCTCAGCGGTAGAGCAGGAGAATCATAATCTCTTGGTCGGTGGTTCAAATCCGCCCGCCGCTACCAGGTTTTCATTGAGATTTTGAGGGTTGGGACCGCGTGGCGTTTGGGCCGCGCGGGGTTTTTTCATGCGTCCGGTTCGGTGAAGCGGGGGAAGAGGCCGGTGGGGGTTGGGAGTGGGGTGGCTTCGGTGAGGTGGGTTTCGAGGGCGGCGAAGGTGCGGGCGGTGGGGGGGATTGCCAGTTGGTCGAGCAGTTTCGCCATGGTTTCGGGCATGAAGGGTTGGAGCAGGATGGCGGCGATGCGGAGGGTTTCGCAGAGGGTGCGGAGGACGTGGGCCATGCGGGTGGGGTTGGTTTTGCGGAGTGCCCAGGGTTGTTCGTGGTCGATATAGGCGTTGGCGGCGCGGATGAGTTTCCAGATTTCCTCGAGGGCTTCCTGGTAGGCGAGGCGGTCCATTGCGGCGCGGACGCGGGTGGGGAGGGTTTCGGCGATGGTGGTGAGTGCGTGATCGGCTTCGGTGGCGGGGCCGGCGGCGGGGATGGCGGCGCCGGCGTTTTTCGCGATGAAGCTGAGGGTGCGCTGGGCAAGGTTGCCGAGGCCGTTGGCGAGTTCGGTGTTCAGGCGGGTGATGATGGCGCGGCGTGAGACATCGCCATCATTGCCGAAGGGGATTTCGCGGAGGAGGAAGAAGCGGATGGCATCGATGCCGAATTCGGTGACGAGGGGTTGGATTTCGAGGGCGTTGCCGAGGGATTTGGACATTTTTTCGCCATCGACCACCCACCAGCCGTGGCCGAAGACGCGTTTGGGCAGGGGCAGGTTGGCGGCCATGAGCATGGCGGGCCAGTAGATGGCGTGGAAGCGGGTGATTTCCTTGCCGACGAGGTGGATGTCGGCGGGCCAGAACGCCATGTTGGGGGCGGTGAGGTCGGGGTAGCCGAGGGCGGTGAGGTAGTTGGTGAGGGCGTCGATCCAGACGTACATGACGTGGCCGGGCACAGTTTCACCTGGTGCGCCCTGCCCGGGCGCAACGGGCACAGGCACGCCCCAGGTGAAGCTGGTGCGGCTGATCGAGATATCGCGCAGGCCGGAGCGGACGAAGCTGAGCACTTCGTTGCGGCTGGAGGCGGGCTGGATGAATTCGGGGTTGGTTTCGTAGAGGGCGAGCAGGCGGTCCTGGAAGGCGCTGAGTTTGAAGAAATATGAGGGTTCGCGGACCCATTCGACCGGGGCGCCGTAGGGGGAGCGTTTGGTGCCGTCGGGCGCGGTGGTGAGTTCGTCCTCGTTGTAGAAGGCTTCGTCGCGGGTGGCGTACCAGCCTTCGTAATGGCCGAGTTCGATCGCGCCGGCGGCATCGAGCGCTTGCCACATGGCGGCGCAGGCGGCCTGGTGGCGGGGTTCGGTGGTGCGGATGAAATCGGTGTTGGAGAGGTTGACCGCGGCGGCCATGGCGCGGAAGGCGTCGCTGTTGCGATCGGCGAGGTGCTGGGGGCTGATGCCGGCATCGTTCGCGGCTTTTTCGATTTTCTGGCCGTGTTCGTCGGTGCCGGTGAGGAAAAAGACGTCGTAGCCATCGAGGCGTTTGAAGCGGGCCATGACATCGGCCGCGATCGAGGAATAGGCGTGGCCGATGTGGGGCGCGCCGTTGACGTAATAGATCGGGGTGGTGATGTAGAAACGCTTGGTCATGAGGGCCTTAGCTGGTGCAGGATGGTGATGATGGCGGCGCGCGGGTCGAGGTTCAGGCCTTCGACTTCGGCTTGGATGCGGCCAAACTCCTGCCAGAGGCTGACCTGGTGATCAAGCGCTGGTGAGGGTTGGGCGCGGGCTTGGGCGCGGGTGGCGGCGGCGAGGCCGGTGCGGAGCAGGTCGGTGAAGGTGGCGAAACCGTCTTCGAGGCGGGCGATGGCATCGGCGATGGCGGCGGCGCGGCTGGGGGTGATGGCGGTGGTGAGGGCTTCATCGACCAGGCCGGCCAGGGCCAGGCCATCGGATGCGGCGAGGGCGATGGCGCGGCCGATCGAGCCTTCGGCGAGGGTGGCGAGGCGGGTGGCGCGGTCGGGCGTGAGGTCGGGCTGGGCGGCGGCGAGCAGGGTTTGGATGGTGGCGGGGTCGAGCGGGGCGACATCGAGCAGGCGGCAGCGGCTGCGGATGGTGGGGAGCAGGCGGCCGGGGGCGTGGCAGACCAGGAGCCAGATGGCGCGCGGCGGGGGTTCTTCGAGGAGTTTCAGCAAAGCGTTGGCGGCGTTGCGGTTGAGGGCTTCCGCGCCATCGACGATGACGACGCGCCAGCCGCCCTCCCCCGGTGTGAGGCGGAGGAATTTGCCGGCCTGGGCGACGGTTTCGACCACGATTTCGCCCTGCATGCGCTTTTTTTTCTCGTCGTAGCGGCGTTCGATGACGAGGAGATCGGCGTGGGAGGCGACGGCGACGCGGCGGAAGACAGGGTTGGTGGGCGGGAGCGACAGGTCGGGCGTGGTGGCGCCGGCGAGCAGCCAGCGGGCGAAGCGGTAAGCGAGGGTGGCTTTGCCGATGCCGGGCGGGCCGGCGATCAGCCAGGCGTGGTGCAGGCGCGGGCCGGACGCGGCGCGGTGGAGTTCGGCGATCGCGCGGTCCTGGCCGAGCAGGGCGGGGTTGGCGCGCGGGGCGATCATGGCGCGAGGCGTTGGGTGATGGTGGCGGCGATGGTGGCGGCGATGGACTCGATCGGGCCGGACGCATCGATCAGGGCGCAGCGGGCGGGGTGGGTCGCGGCGATGGCGTGGAAGCCGGCGGCGACGCGGGTTGTGAAATTGGCATCGAAGCGTTCGTAGCGGTCGGGCGTGGCGGCGCGGGCGGCGAGGCGGGCGGCGGCGATGGCCGGTGGGGTTTCGAGGATCAGGGTGAGGTCGGGGGTCAGGCCGATCATGCTGGTGAGGGTTGCGATAATCGCGTGGTCGATGCCGAGGCCGTAGCCCTGGTAGGCCATGGTGGAATCGGTGAAGCGGTCGCACAGGACGATGTCGCCGCGGGCGAGGGCCGGGCGGATCAGTGTGGCAACGTGGTCGGCGCGGGCGGCGAAGACCAGGAGCGTGTCGGCCAGCGGGGCGAGGCTGGTGGCGGGATCGAGCATGACGGCGCGGATGGCTTCGGCGCCTTGCGTGCCGCCGGGTTCGCGGGTGAGGACGACGCTGTGGCCGGCGGCGCGCAGGGTGGCGGCGAGGCGGGCGATCTGGGTGGATTTGCCGACGGCTTCACCGCCCTCGAACGTGATGAAGCTGCCGGGCCTGATCCGGATGGTCAATGCACGATGATTTCGGGGTCGGGGATGCCGCGGGCGAGGACTTCGTGCAGCGCGGCGTCGGCGGTGGCGACGCTATGGTAGGGGCCGAGTTTGACGGCGTAGAGCGTGCGGCCTTCGCGCGGTTGCGGCACGACGCTGCCCGGCATGCCCGCGAGGCGATAGAGGATTTGTTGGGCATCGCCGCCGGTGCCGAAGCCGGCGATTTCGACATAGAGCGGGCCGGGATCGGGCGGGACGGCGTGGACGACGCCCGACAGTGGCGCGTTCGCGGTGGTTTGCGTTGGGTTGGAAATGGGTGCGCTGGCGGCGTGGGTGATCGGGCCCGCGCTGCCGGCGGCGCCGGGGGGCGGTGGCAGGGCGCTGGATTGCACGCCGGCGACCGGTGCGGCGGTGAGATGCGGTCCGGCGCCGAGTGCGGTTTGCAGCGCGGCGGAGCGGCCGGCGAGCAGGGTGACGCGCATTTCGACCACGCCGGTGGCGGGAAACGCAAGGAGGGAAGCGACTTTGCGGCTGACGGCGAGGATGCGGCCGGCGGTGGCGGGGCCACGATCGTTAACGCGGACGGTGAGGGTGCGGCCGTTGACCAGATTGGTGACGCGGACCAGCGAGGGCAGCGGCAGGATCGGGCTTTGCGCCATCAAACCTTCGGGGTCGTAGGCTTCGCCATCGGTCGTTGCCGCGTCATGGCCGGGCGGGATGATGGTGGCGAGGCCGGTGCGGTCATAGGCATCGACCGCGCGCGGGTAGTGCCATTCGCCATCGGCCTGATAGGGGTTGCCGATCAGGTAATGCGCGCCGGTCGGCGGCGGGCCGGGGCGGATGCGTTTGTGGATACAGCCGCTCAGGGCAAGCGCGGCCAGCAGCGGGAGGCAGGCGGCGCGGTTCATGCCGCGATCGATCGCCCGAGTTCGCTGACCGCAAGGGCGTAGAGATCCGAGGGGTTGTAGCGGCGGATGGACTCGAAATTGGCGTAGGCCAGATAGGCGGCGCCGGTCGGGCCATCGGGCAGGAGCAGCGAGGCTTCGGTGGCGGGCGACAGCCGGGCGGCATTGGCGAGGCGATGCACGCCGAGTGCCTGCCAGCGGGCGAGCGGCAGGCGGTGCTGGCGTCCGGCCAGGCCGGCATTGAAGCCGGGCGGGATCAGGACCGGTTCGCTCGACGGCAGGCCGGGTACCCAGCGTGCCTTGTGCAAATAATTCGCGATCGAGGCCATGGTGTCGGGCACGTTGGTCCAGATATTCGGGGTGCCGCGGCCGGTGAAATTGACCGCCGTGGTGAGATAGACGCTGGGCATGAATTGCGGCTGGCCCATGGCGCCGGCCCAGGAGCCGATCAGACGGGGCAGCGGCGCATCGCCGCGGGCGGCGATTTTCATCGCGGCGATCGCCTCGTTGCCGAAATAGGGGCTCTGGCGGAACCAGGCGAGGGTGGCGAGCGAGTCGATCACCTGGAAATTGCCCTGGATGACGCCGAAATCGGTCTCGATGCCCCAGATGCCCATGATGGGATCGGCGGCAACGCCGAAGCGGGTGCGGATGGCGGCGAGCACCTGGCTGAGTTGTTCGCGCTTCGCCTGACCGTCGCGGATGCGGGCTTCGGTGACAACGCGGGCACTGTATTGCGCCCAGGTGAGGGTGAATTCGGGCTGATGGCCATCGAGATGGATGACGCGCTGGTTGGGCGTGAGGCCGCCCAGCGCCTGGTCGATGATGCTGTTCGGCACGCCTTGCTGACGGGCGCGGGCGCCGAGGCCTGACAGGAATCCCGTGAAATCAGCGGCTTGCGCCGAGGGTGCGAGGGCGAGAGCGAGCGGGGCGGTGGCGAGGAGGGTGCGGCGTTTCATGGTGGTGTTGTGCCACGCGGGCGGCGGCGGCGGAAGATGGGCGGGCGGCTTGCCGACGAATTGGGTTGGTCAGAACGGGGTCGCATCGCAATTGGCGAGTTCGATCAGGCGTTCCAGCACGTCGGGTTCCTGGGCGCCGGCGATCGCGGCCGAACCATCGACCACGAAACACGGGACGCCGTTGATGCCGAGGCGGTGGGCGTAGAGATTGTCGGCGTGGACCTGATCGACCGCCTGATCCGACAGCAGGAAGGACCGCGCCGCGACGGGATCGAGCCCGGTTTCGGCGGCGATCTCGACCAGGGCTTCGGTCTGTCCGATATCGGTGCCATTGTGGAAATAGGCGTGGAAGATCGCGAGAATCAGGGCTTCGGCGGCACCGGCGGGCTCGGCGAAACGGACGAGGCGGTGGGCATCGATGCTGCTGGGGGTACGGCGGATGCGCGCGAAATCGACGTGCAGGCCTTCGACGGCGGCGATGTCGGTAATGGCGGCGTAGAAGCGGCGGGCGCGTTCTTCATCGCCGAACTTGCGGGCGGCATAATCCGTGCGGCTGATGCCGTTGCGCGGCATGTCCGGATTGAGGAGGAACGGCCGCCAGATGGGGTGGATGGCGAGGTCGCGGCGGCGGAGGCGCATGCGGGCAAAGCGATGGACGCCGAGATAACACCAGGGGCAGACGAAATCGAACACGATTTCGACCGGAATGCGGACCGGGCGTGGCAGTACCATATTCACGGGATCGATTCTTACTCCATCCGTCAGGCCTGGCAAAGCGGGTTTCGGCGCGGTCCGCCGGTGGGATGGTGGTGGTGCAGAACGAGCCGGCAGGGTCTGTGTCCTGAAGCGCGAAATGATGCGTCTGGCTCGCTCTTATTCGGCCACCCTGCCCTGCCCCGGATCAGGCATGGAGTTGCCATGATGCGGCGGTCCTACGGATAGCGCGGCGCGCGGCGGTGATGGTTTTGAACTGGTCGATCGGCAGCGGACGGCCGAGCAGATAGCCTTGCATTTCATCGGCACCGCAGCGGCGCAGAAGGGCAGCCTGTAATTCGGTTTCGACACCCTCGACCACCACCGGCAGGCGCAGGCCGCGGCCGAGGCCGAGGATTGCGTTGATGATCGCCATCGATTCCGAACCCTCGCGGAGGTCGCGGACGAAACTGCGATCGACTTTGAGCTTGTCGAACGGGAACGCCCGGAGCGTGGCGAGCGAGGAGTAGCCGGTGCCGAAATCATCCATCGCGATACGGACACCGAGGGCCTTAATGGCGCGCAGCGTGGCAAGGGCGCGTTCGGGATGGCGGATCAGCAGGGATTCAGTGACCTCGATTTCGAGGCGTTCAGGTGCGAGGCCGGTGGTGGCGAGGATTTCGGAGACGGTTTCGGCGAGGTTGCCCTGCTGGACCTGAATTGGCGAGACGTTGACGGCGATTTTCAACGGATTTTGCCATC
Source organism: Acidiphilium sp. 34-64-41 (assembly GCF_002282635.1). Lineage (NCBI taxonomy): Bacteria > Pseudomonadati > Pseudomonadota > Alphaproteobacteria > Acetobacterales > Acidocellaceae > Acidiphilium > Acidiphilium sp. 34-64-41. The sequence goes on from NZ_NCJX01000001.1 coordinate 11,156, forward strand.
GCGCGGCTTCGGCACAAGCGGTACGCAGGACCCAGGCACCCAACGACCCCATGATTCCGATGGATTCGGCGATGCCGATGAAGATGTCGGGCGGGACCGATCCATGCACCGGGCTGTTCCAGCGGAGCAGGGCTTCGAAGCCCATGAACTGATCGAGCCGGGCGCAGAGCATGGGCTGATAGACCAGCGAGAACTCGCCGCGCTGCAAGGCGAGGCGCAGATCGTGCTCGAGTTTGCGGCGGTCCTGGTGTTCGTGCTCCATTGCGGGGTCGTAGGCCGCAAAATTGTTGCGGCCTGCGTTCTTGACCCAGTAGAGGGCGCGGTTGGCTCGACCGAGCAGATCGTCGGCGGTTTTGGCATCGGCCGGGTAATAGGCAATTCCGATCGAGGTCGAGAGTGCAATTTCGGCCCGCCCCTTGAGGATCATGGTGCCCATGACATCTTCGAGCAGGCGCCGGGCGAGGCTTTGCGCCGCTTCGGGTTGCTGGCCAAGCGCCTGAACCACGACGAATTCATCGCCGCCGATGCGGGCCACCAGATCGGTCTCTCGGACGTGGCAGGCGAGGCGGCGGGCCATTTCGCGCAGCACATCGTCGCCGGCGGCATGGCCGTAGAGATCGTTGACGGATTTGAAACCATCGAGATCGAAACAGAGGACGGCGACCGATTCGCGCCGGCGGGACGCCTCGGCCAAGAACAGTTCGAGTCTTTCGCTGAGATGGGCGCGGTTGGCCAGACCGGTCAGTGGATCGTGGCGCGCGAGATGGCGGATCCGCTCAAAGGCGGATTTCCGTTCGGTGATTTCCTGGCAGATGCCGCGCACGGCGAACACGGCACCTTGATCGTCGAATTCGGGCTGCATGTCGGTCCAGAACCAGCGATCTGCGCCGATCGCGTCGCCGGCGCGGGATTCGATCGTGGTGCCCTGCCCGGTTTCGATCACCGAGGCGAAGGCCGCTTCGAAATCGGCCCGGTCGGGGAGCGCGAGCAACTGCGTCAGTGTAGCGAAGCCGGGGACGACGGCGTGCTGTGTATCGCCGAACAGGCTGTGCATTTCGTCCGACCAGGTCGTGTAGCGTCCCGCGACGATGACCCGCCAACTGCCGATGCGGGCAATGCGGTGGATTTTGTGGAGTTCCTGGATCGCCTCGGTCGACGCGCGGACGGCGCGGCGTGCGACATCAAGCGAGAAATTGGCGGCGAGGGCGAATTTCTGGACCAGCGGATGCGAACTGTCGGTCGTGACGCGGCTGGGTCCGATCTCGCCGGTGAGGGTGCAGAGTTGGCGGCAGATGTCTTCGATTTCGGCCGATTTGAGCGCGGGGACGGTGGCTTGTTGATCAATCACCATGGCAAAGGATCACCTCCGGTTGGTCGCGCGCATAGATTTGTCGCGCCGATGGCGGAGTTGGATGAACCGGCAGCGCCGCGACATCGAACACGCAGAACGGCGAATCGAGATCGCCGGCGAGGATGTTGATGGCGATCGGTTGCTTGAAGTGGGCAGCGACGGCGCGCATGAAGCTGGCGTAGAACCCGGCGAAGCGCGCCTGGGACTGATAAGTGACGCGCAGATGGTCGCCGTTGGGGCGGACCGAGACGACTTCGAACGCGCCTTGCAGGCCGGAGCCGCGCGCGGTGCCGGCGAAACTGTTGTAGACGATGGGCAGGCGCATCAGGAACGACGCGGTGTCCTCGGCGCCGACAAACAGGCTGCCGAGGTTTTCTGCGAGCCAATCGAGGAAGAAGACCCCGAGACGGTCGTATAGATCGGGCACGGTCAGGCCGGTGCGGGCGGCCATGGCGGTGATGACGGTGCGGCAGAGATCGTCATCGTAGGTCTGGGCGATGTTGAATTCGAAATCGGGCGGCTGACCGCAGGCGGTCAGGATCGTTTGCCGTGCATCGCCGCCACAATGGCTGGTCGTGAAACGATCGACCAGGAACGGGATGAGTCCAATCATATGCGGCCCAATCGTGGTTCGAGGCACCGAAATGCCGTTTCTGGGTGTCCGACAGGCGCGGTTTTGTCGTCTGATGGATCTCAGTGTGCCTGTGAAAAATGAACAGACGATGAATCGATCTGCGGCGAGTCTTGGAACCGGCACCAGGGCGCGCGGTGATGGGTTGACATTGCGGGGCGATCAAATCAGTCTGGGACTATTCCGAGGGGTGCGCCGTTGCGCTGAGAGCCGGGTTTGTCTGGCAACTCTTTGAACCTGATCCGGGTTGCGCCGGCGGAGGGACGGGATTTGCCTTTGTTGCACCGATCGCCGCTGCGTCGCCCCTCATTTTGTTGAGGAACGCGCCATGAACGTCCAGACCAAGCCAGCCATCGTGACCACGGGCCCGATTTCGGGGTCGCGCAAGGTGTTCTCTTCGCCCGAAGGCCGGCCGGATATTGCTGTGCCGTTCCGGGAGGTGGATTTGCACCCGACCGCGAACGAGCCGCCGTTCCGGCTATATGATACGTCCGGCCCGTTCACCGATCCGCATTTTTCGCTCGATCTGGACGCGGGATTGCCGCAGGTGCGCGGGGCGTGGCTGGCCGGGCGCGGGTTTGAGACCGTGGCGCCACGCGCGGTCAAGCCGGAGGATAATGGGTTCGCGCCGGCCGATCGGCTGGTGCCGCCCTGCCCGGCCGAGCGCGCGGTGCTGGCCGGTCGCGATGGCAAGATGGTGACGCAGTACGAGTTCGCGCGCGCCGGAGTGATTACCGAAGAGATGATCTATGTCGCGCATCGGGAGAATCTCGGGCGCGCCAAGGCGGCTGAGGGTGCAGCCGAGCGGCGGGCGGATGGCGAGGATTTCGGGGCGGCGATTCCGGAGTTCACCACGCCGGAATTCGTGCGGTCCGAGATTGCGGCGGGGCGGGCGATTATTCCGGCGAATATCAATCACCCCGAGTTGGAACCCGTGATCATCGGACGGAACTTCCTGGTCAAGATCAATGCCAATATCGGCAATTCGGCGGTGACGTCGGGTGCGGCGGATGAGGTAGAGAAGCTGGTCTGGGCGATCCGCTGGGGTGGCGATACTGTTATGGATCTGTCGACCGGGCGGAACATTCATAACATCCGCTCATGGATCATGCGGAACGCGCCGGTGCCGATCGGGACGGTGCCGCTGTATCAGGCGCTGGAGAAGGTGGGTGGAGATCCGGACAAGCTCTCGTGGGAGGTGTTTCGCGACACGCTGATCGAGCAGGCGGAACAAGGGGTGGATTATTTCACGATCCATGCCGGGGTGCGGCTGGCCTATGTGCCGCTGACGGCGAAGCGGGTGACCGGGATTGTGTCGCGTGGCGGGTCGATCATGGCGCGGTGGTGCCTGGCGCATCACCAGGAGAGTTTCCTGTACACGCATTTCGATGAGATCTGCGACATCATGCGCAAGTATGATGTGTCGTTCTCGTTGGGCGACGGGTTGCGGCCGGGATCGATCGCGGATGCCAATGATGCGGCGCAGTTCGCCGAGTTGGACACGCTGGGCGAATTGACCAAGCGGGCCTGGGCGAAGGGTTGCCAGGTGATGATCGAAGGGCCGGGTCATGTGCCGATGCACAAGATCAAGGAGAATATGGAGCGGCAGTTGAAGGTTTGTCACGAGGCGCCGTTCTATACGCTCGGGCCGCTGACCACCGATATCGCACCGGGGTATGACCATATCACCTCGGCGATCGGGGCGGCGATGATCGGCTGGTTCGGCACCGCGATGCTTTGCTATGTGACGCCCAAGGAGCATCTGGGGCTGCCGAACCGTGATGACGTGAAGGTCGGTGTGATGACATACCGGCTGGCGGCGCATGCGGCGGATCTGGCCAAGGGGCATCCTTCGGCGAAATTGCGCGATGATGCGGTAAGCCGGGCGCGGTTCGAGTTTCGCTGGCAGGATCAGTTCAATCTTGGGCTCGATCCGGATACCGCGAAACAGTATCACGATGAGACCCTGCCGAAGGATGCGCATAAAGTGGCGCATTTCTGCTCGATGTGCGGGCCGAAATTCTGCTCGATGAAAATCTCGCACGATATTCGCGAGGACAGCGAGCGGATGGCCGGGCTTGAGCAGAAATCGGCCGAGTTCCGCGAGGCGGGCAGCAAGATCTATGTCGACGAGGCCGCGGCGGACTGAGCCGATGCGGGTCGCTATCATTGGCGGCGGGGTGATCGGGCTGGCGCTGGGCTGGCGGTTGGCGCAGCGCGGGGTCTCGGTTGCGTTGTTCGAGCGCGATACCGTGGGGCGGGGTGCGAGTCATGCCGCGGCGGGAATGCTGGCGGCGGCGTGCGAGGCCGAGCCGGGTGAGGCGGCGCTGGGGGTGCTCAACCGTGCGTCGCTCGCGCTGTGGCCGGATTTCGCGGCCGAGGTCGAGGCAGCAGCGGGGCGTTCGGTCGGGTTGCGGCGCGAGGGCACGATGCTGATCGCGCTCAATCGCGACGATGCCGCGCGACTGCGGCATGACATGGCGTTCCAGCGTAGCCAGGGCATCGATCTGGCGTGGCTGACGCCGGGTGAGGCGCGCGAGCGCGAGCCGTATCTGGCGCCGCAACTGGCCGGGGCGGTGTTTTCGCCGGACGATATTCAGGTCGATAATCGGGCGTTGGTGGCCGCACTGGCCGAGGCGTTTCGCCGCGCGGGTGGCGTGCTGCATGAACAGGCGACGGTGGCGCGGGTCGAGATGGCGCAGGGGCGGGCTTCCGGCGTGGTGGTCGGTGAGACGTTTCATCCGGCGGATGTGGTGGTGCTGGCCGCCGGGGCGTGGTCGGGTGGTGTTGAGCTGCCGATCGCGCGGCCGCCGATCCGTCCGGTGAAGGGGCAGATGCTCGCGGTGCAGATGAACCCAGCCGATCCGCTGGTGCGCCATGTGATCTGGGCGCCCAAGGCTTATTTGGTGCCGCGGGCGGATGGCCGGCTGGTGGTGGGCGCGACGGTCGAGGAGCGCGGGTTCGATGATCGGATGACGGCCGGCGGGCTGTATTCGTTGCTCGATGGCGCGTGGCGGGCGGTGCCGGGGATCGAGGAATTGCCGGTGATTGAGACCTGGGTTGGGTTTCGGCCGGGGTCGCGCGACGATGCGCCGGTGCTGGGGCCGAGCGCCCTGCCCGGCCTGATGTTCTGCACCGGGCATCATCGCAACGGGATTCTGCTGACGCCAGTGACGGCGGCGGCGATGGCGGCGACGATGATCGACGGTGTGGTCGATCCGCGGATTACCGCGTTTGGTGCGGCGCGATTCGATCGGCTGAGGAGTGCGGCATGAACGATGATGATATCCGGGTAAACGGCGCGTTCGAGCCGTTCGCGCCGACGGTTGCGGCATTGCTGGCGGCCAAGGGGTTGGATGAGACCAAGGGGCTGGCGGTGGCGCTGAACGAGACGCTGGTGCCGAAATCGGCCTGGGGCAGCACGGCGTTGAGCGCGGGCGATCAGGTCGAGATCGTGCGGGCGGTGGGAGGTGGCTGACATGGCGGGGCTCGAGATTGCCGGTGTGGCGCTTGGCTCGCGGCTGTTCATGGGGACCGCCGGGTATCCCAATCAGCTCACTCTGCTCGATGCGTTGGAGGCGGCGGCGCCTTCGCTGGTGACGGTGGCGATCCGGCGGATCAGCCTCGATGCGTATGGCGGGTCGTTGCTCGATGAATTGGGTGGGCGGTTTCGGCTGCTGCCCAACACCGCCGGGTGCGCGACGGTGCGCGATGCGGTGCTGACGGCGGAACTGGCGCGCGAGGCGCTGGAGACCAACTGGATCAAGCTCGAAATCATCGGTGATCGGGAGACGTTGTATCCGGATGCCGAGTTCCTGCTCCAGGGAACCGCAGCATTGGTGAAGGCCGGGTTTGTCGTGCTGCCGTATTGCACCGATGATCCGGTGCTGTGCCGCAAGCTCGCGGATGTCGGCGCGGCGGCGGTGATGCCGCTGGGCTCGCCGATCGGCTCGGGGCTGGGGATTGCGAACCCTTATAATATCGAGCGGATCTGCGCGCAGAGCGCCGTACCGGTGGTGCTGGATGCCGGGATCGGCACCGCGTCCGACGCGGCGCAGGCGATGGAGTTGGGGTGCGATGCCGTGCTGCTGAACACGGCGATCGCGCGCGCGCATGATCCGGTGCGGATGGCCGGCGCGATGGCGGCGGCGGTGGGGGCGGGGTTCGATGCGCGCGGCGCCGGGCGGATTCCGCGGAAGTTTCACGCCGAGGCATCCAGCCCTGAGCTAGGGTTGATCGGCGCTTAGGGTGCTTCACCCCGGGGCAGGCCGGGCAACGAGTGGCGTTTGATAGACGCAGTCAATCGGTTGTTTTGTTTTTTTGTCTAAGTCTTGCCAAAGCATGTTTAATCAGATCATAGTGATTAATTATTTCGCGATCGGGAATATGGGGAAAGCCGATGGGTCATGCAGCCCTACCCAATGATTTGAAGACTGCGCGGACCAATCATGCCGTTAAGGACGACAGTATCGAACTCCATGCCATGACCAGCAGTGCGACGATTGCGGCGCAGTTTTTGCGGTGCATCGCCAATCCCCATCGGTTGATGGTGCTGTGCCATCTGACGCATGGCGAGGCCTCGGTCGGGCAGTTGGAGCGTGAGCTGGGGATACGCCAGGCGCATCTTTCGCAGCAATTGGCGCGGCTGCGTCAGGATGGGTTGGTGACGACGCGGCGCGATTCGCGGACGATTTATTATGCGCTGGGCAGTGATGCCGCGCGCGATGTGGTCGGGCTGATCTACCGGCTGTTCTGCACGAGCGATTCCGACCGCGCAGCCGCTGCCGATTGAACGCGGCGGGCGCTGAGCAGGCGGACGATCCATAATCCGGCGATCATGGCGATGACGAACGGAGCGACTCGCAACGGATGGATCGCGAGCGCGACCAGTGCTGGTCCGGGGCATAGGCCGACCAAGCCCCAGCCGATGCCGAACAATCCCGCGCCGATCACCAGCCTCGCGGTAATGCCGCCATAGGGCAGAGTGGGGAACTGCGTGCCGAACCACGGGTGGCTGCGCCGGCGCGCCACCGCGAAGGCAAGGCTCGCCACCACGACACCGCCGGCCATCACGAAGGCGAGGCTCGGGTCCCAATGGGCGGTGAGATCGAGAAAATTCAAAACCTTGGCCGGGTCCGCCATGCGTGAGACGAGAAGCCCGGCGCCGAAGATGAGGCCGGCGAGGAAGGCAACCAGGGTGCGGCGCATCAGAGGCTTCCGATCGAGCGGGTCAGGAAGACGACCGCGAAGGCGATGATCATGAAACAGGCAGTTGCCACCATCGAGCGCGGCGACAGGCGTGAGAGGCCGCAGATGCCGTGGCCGGAGGTGCAGCCGCCGCCGAGCGCGGTGCCGACACCGACCAGCAGGCCCGCACCGACCAGCAGCGGGAGCGAGCCTTGCAGATGGATGGCGGGGGCCAGACCGAGGCCGCGCGCCAGGATACCGGCGAGCAGGACGCCGGAGATGAAGGCAAGGCGCCAGTCGCGCTCGACGCGTTCGACCACGCCGCCGACGATGCCGCTGATCCCGGCGATGCGGGCGATGCCGAGCCACAGCAGACCGGCGGCGGCACCGATCATCAGGCCGCCGGTGAGCGACAGCAGCGGGGTGAAGGCGGTTGGTAGGGGTGGTGGCAGCAGCATGGGACGCCGATCAGAGGGTGTTCAACGGGATTTTCAGATAGCGCCGGCCGTTTCCGGACGGATCCGGCAGGTCGCCGCCGCGGATGTTGACCTGGAGCGAGGGCAGGATCAGCACCGGCGCCGGTAGCGTTGCATCGCGTTTTTCGCGCATCGCGACGAAATCGGCCTCGCTGATGCCGGTGTGGATCTGGACGTTATGGGCGCGCTGCGCACCGATCGTGCTTTCCCAGGCGGGTGCGCGGCCGCCGGGCTGGTAATCATGCGCGGTGAATACCCGGGTTTCGGGCGGCAGAGCGAACAGGGTTTGTACCGAATGGTAGAGCGCATGGGCATCGCCACCCGGGAAATCGCAGCGGGCGGTGCCGTAATCGGGCATGAACAGGGTATCGCCTACGAAGACCGCATCGCCGATGTGGTAGGACATGCAGGCCGGCGTGTGGCCCGGCGTGTAGATGGCCTCGGCCGGGATGGTGCCGATCGCGAATGTTTCGTGGTCTTTGAAAAGGTGATCGAACTGGCGGCCATCGGTCGCGAAATCGGGGCCGAGGTCGAAAATATCGGCGAAATTGCTCTGCACCGGCGCGATATGGTCGCCGATGCCGATGACGCCGCGGCCGAGATGTTTTTGGAGGTAGCGGGCGGCGGAAAAATGATCGGCGTGGACATGGGTCTCGATGATCCAATCGATCGTCAGGTCACGCGTGCGAACCGCATCGATCAGCGCATCGGCCGAGTTGGTCGAGACGCGGCCGGCTTTGGGATCGTAGTCGAGCACGGAATCGACGACCGCCGCGTGATGGCTCGCGGGGTCGATCACGATGTAGCTGATCGTGCTGGTGGCCGGATCGTAGAACGGCAGAACCTCGGGGCGGTTGATCATCGTTGCTGACTCCTGGGCCGCAAGATATTCTATTATATGAATGTATTGCGCTGAGGGGCGTTTGTCAAGCGTTTTGGTCGGCGGCGAAATGAATGGCAAAGCTTAAGGGAAGGGTCTTCTTTTTTGTGAACAAAAAAGAAGCAAAAAAAACTTTATTAATTTGGGCCCGTGCCGGTGAAAACGCCCGTGCCCCAGAGTCAGAAAGTTTTTTGCTTCTTTTTTACAAAAAAGAAGCCCTTGTCTTCCTAAACAGCCCCCGACCCGATCCGGCTTTTGCCACCCATGTAGGATCGCAGCGCCTCGGGAATCGTGATGCTGCCGTCGCTGTTCTGATAGTTTTCCAGCACGGCGATCAAGGCGCGGCCGACCGCGACGCCGGAACCGTTCAGCGTGTGGACGAAGTCGGGTTTGGCCGGCTTCGGGCCGGATTGCGCGGGGCGGTAGCGCGCGTTCATCCGCCGGGCCTGGAAGGCGTGGCAGTTCGAGCAGGAGGAGATTTCGCGATACATCCCCTGCCCCGGCAGCCAGACTTCGAGATCGTAGGTTTTCGCGGCGGCGAAGCCGGTATCGCCGGCGCAGAGTAGCATGCGGCGATAGGGCAGATCGAGGCGTTCGAGCACGGTTTCGGCGCACCTGGTCATGCGCTCATGTTCATCCGCGCTCGTCTCGGGCGTGGTGATCGAGACCATTTCGACCTTCCAGAATTGGTGCTGGCGCAGCATGCCGCGGGTGTCGCGCCCGGCGGAACCTGCTTCGGAGCGGAAGGACGGGGTGAGGGCGGTGAAACGGAGCGGCAATTTCGCAACGTCGATGATCTCGCCGGCGGCGATGTTGGTCAGCGGCACCTCGGCGGTGGGGATGAGGTAGCGACCATCGGTGGTCTTGAACAAATCCGCCTCGAATTTCGGCAACTGGCCGGTGCCGAACATCGCCTCCTGGTTGACCATCAGCGGCGGCGCGATTTCGGTGTAGCCGTGCTCGGTGGTGTGCAGATCGAGCATGAACTGGCCGAGGGCACGTTCGAGCCGCGCGAGATTGCCGCGCAGGATGGTGAAGCGGCTGCCGGCGATTTTGCCGGCGGTGGCGAAATCCATCAGGCCGAGCGCTTCGCCGAGTTCGAAATGCTGGCGGGGCGGGGATTCGAAGTTCTTGATCTGGCCGAAGCGAGATTGTTCGACGTTGGCGGTTTCGTCGGGACCGTCCGGGACGTCGGGGTCGAGGATGTTGGGAAGGTCTTGTATACGATCGTTCAAACCTTCTTGTAGGAGGTGACAATCGTAGCCCTGCGATTCAAACGCTCTCTTGATCTCGTCGGCTTCTTTCTGAAGCAGCGTCACATCTGCGCCTGACCGCTTCGCGTTGCCGATTTGTTTCGCATTGGCGTTACGCTGCGATTCCAGTTCCTGAAACGCTTGGACTTTCTTTCGAAGTTCGGCGTCCTTGGACAGAATTTCACCGACAATCGCCTTCCTGTTGTCCAGCCCTCGACGGGCCAACGAGGCGTCGAAGTCTGCGGAATTTTCGCGGATGGCCTTCAGGTCATGCATTCGATGATCGGTCCAAGGTGAGGAAGGGAAAGGAAGCGGTTCTTTTTTGCAAAAAAGAACCAAAAAACTCTTTGTAATTAAGAAAAGTTTTTGCTTCTTTTTTCAAAAAGAAGCGCTTGCTTCCTACTCATCCACGACCACGCTCTTCGGCTGCACCATTTTGACCGCAAAAATCGAGATTTCGAACAAAGCGATCAGCGGTATCGCGAGGCCGGTCATGGTGAAGACGTCGGGTGGGGTCAGGATGGCGGCGACGATGAAGCAGCCGACGTAGGCGTAGCGGCGGTATTTTTTCAGGCCGGCGGCGGTGACGATGCCGACGCGGCCGAGCAGGGTGAGCAGGACCGGCAGTTCGAAGCACAGGCCGAAGGCGAAGATCAGTTTCATTACGAGATTGAGGTAGTCGGAGACTTTTGGCAGCACGTCGATCGAGAATTGGTGGTTGGCCGGGCTGGTCTGAAAGCTAAGGAAGAAGCGCCAAGCGTTCGGGAAGATCACGTAATAGGCAAGCGCGCCGCCGGCGAAGAACAGGATGGGGGTGGCGAACAGGAACGGCAGGAAGGCACGTTTTTCCGAGCGGTACAGACCGGGGGCGATGAATAGCCAGATCTGGGTCGCGATCACCGGGAAGGACACGAAGGCGGCGGAGAAGACGGCCACTTTCACATAGGTGAAGAACGCCTCGTAGAGCGCGGTATAGATCAGTTCGGGCTTCTGGCCGCGCTCTTCCATGATGTGGACGAGCGGCTGAGCCAGGAAATAATAGACGTCTTTTGCGAAATAGTAGGAGACCAGAAACGCGACCAGGAAGGCAACCGCGGACCACAGCAAGCGCTTGCGCAGCTCGGCAAGGTGGTCGAGCAGGGGCATTTCCTTGTCGTGGATCGGATCGTGCGGCGCATCCGCCGGGGTCTGGTCGATATCCATGGTCCGCGTTTACCAGAGACGCGTGCCGGGGGGAATGAACGCAGGCACCGGGCGGTGGCGGGCCTCGTTGGGCGGGATGAAGGCCGGCGCATCGATCGGCGGTTCGGCGTCGTGGGTTTCGACCGCATCGGCGCCGATCATCGGCGTGGTCATATCGTGCGGGTCGCCGCTGGCGGGGTCGAAGGCGTGGCGGAGGTCGCCATCCGGGTCGATGTGGCGTTCAGCGAGGCTGCCGAGGTCGAAATTGCGCAGGCTGCGCAGGTCGTTGCCGACATCCGCGAGATCGGCCTCGCGCATCAGATCCTGCACATGACCCTGGAACTCATTGGCGAGGCCGCGCATCTTGCGGATGGCAGCACTGGCCGTGCGGATTGCCACCGGCAGATCCTTCGGGCCGATGACGACCAGCGCCACCATCATGATGACCAATAATTCTGACCAGGAAAATCCGAGCATAACAATCCACTGTGATCGAGGCGTTTGCTAGCAGAGACGCGCGGCAGGTCAAGGATCGGGGGGCATCGGCTCGGTGACGGGGGCGGTGGGTTCGACCAGCAGATCGGTCCGGCGGGGCAGGTCGCGCAGCGATTTCAGGCCGAACTGGATCAGGAAATGCGGCGTGGTGGCCCAGAGCGCGGGGCGGCCTGGGGCCTCCTTGTAGCCGGCGGGGGCGACCAGATCGGCTTCGAGCAGAGCATCGAGCGTGTTCTGCGACAGGCTGACGCCGCGCAAATCTTCGATTTCGGCGCGGGTGATCGGCTGGTGGAAGGCGATGACGGCGAGGGTTTCCATCGCGGCGCGCGGCAGGCGGCGCGGCACTTCGACGACGCGCCGGAGGTCGGACGCGAGGTCGGGGGCGGATCGGAACATCACGCCGGAGCCGATGTCGCACAGCTCGAAGCCGCCGCCGGCGTGGCGGGCGCGGATGGCGGCGAGCACGGCATCGAGATCGGCGGCGTCGGGCAGCAACGTTGCGAGGGTGCGCAGCGGCACGGGGTCGCGGCTCGCGAAAATCACCGCCTCGAGCAGGCGTTCGGCGTGGGGGCGGGCGGTGTTGAGATCACTCATGCTGGGCACCCTGGCGGACCATGATCGGCGCGAAATCGGCGTCCTGGCGCAGGCTGAGCACGCCGTTGCGGGCCAGTTCGAGGCTGGCGAGCAGCGTGCTGGACAGGGCGGCGCGCTGGCCGAGGGGCGATTGCGGCGCTTCGGGCAGGAACTGCGTGAGGTCCGACCAGTCCGGCACGCTGCCGATCAGCCGGTTCAGCCGTTCCAGCGCCTGTTGCACGGTCCAGTAGATGACCGGCTTGGGGCGGTACTGGCGCTTGGCGCCCGAGCGGCGGCGGGCCGCGAGATAGGCGGAGAGCAGCGCCGGCAGATCGAGCTTCAGGCGTGAGCGATCGAATTCGGTGAAATCTTCCGGCATGCCGCGCGCGAAGACATCGTGACCGAGTTGGGGGCGTGCGCCCAACCAGGCGGCGCCGGCGCGGATGGCTTCGAGCGCGCGCAGGCGGTCGGCCAGAATGTCCGCGGTGATTTCGGCCTCCTCGATCGCTTCGGGGTCGGGCAGCAGCAGGCGCGATTTCAGCCAGGCGAGCCAGGCGGCCATGACCAGCCAGTCGGCCGCGAGTTCGAGGCGGATTTTGCGCGCGCCTTCGATGATCGCGAGATATTGATCGACCAGCGCAAGGATCGAGATGCCAGCGAGATCGAGCTTCTGGCTGCGCGCGAGGTCGAGCAGCAGGTCGAGCGGGCCCTCAAAGCCTTCGAGCTGGACGATGAACGCCTCGGTCGGCGCGGGTTCAGTAGCCGGCATGCACACCCGCGACATGCAAAAATTCGGTGGCGACGCGGGGCACCCAATGGTCGAGCACGTCCGACACCGGGTTGAAATGGATGCCGAACTGACCGAGTGCCGCGGGCAGGATGAACACCAGGAACAGGATGACCAGAATACCGAGGCGTTCGACCTGAGCGAGCGCGCGGGCGGCGGCGAGCGGCAGGATGCCGACCATGATCCGCCCGCCATCGAACGGCGGCAGCGGGACGAGGTTGAACAGGCCGAGCAGGATGTTGAACAGCAGGAAATAGAACAGGAAATCGGCGATGATGCCCCGGGTGCCGATGGCGGCGAGGATGAAGGCGGAGATCAGCGCGAGCAGGAAATTCGAGGCGGGACCGGCGGCCGCGACGATCGCCATGCCGCGGCGGGGGTTGCGGAAACCGGATGGGTCGATCGGGACCGGTTTTGCCCAGCCGAACATATAGGCGATCCGGCCGATGGTCAGGAGTTGGAACGCGATCAGCACGGCGGGCAGGATAATGGTGCCGACCCGGTCGATATGGCGCAGCGGGTTGAGCGAAAGCCGGCCTTCGCGCTGGGCAGTGTGATCGCCCATCGCCAGGGCGGTGAAGCCGTGGGCGAGTTCGTGCAGCACGATGGCCAGCACGGAGGCGCAGACCCCGATGGCGATGCTGCGGATCAGGTCGTTGTTCATGACGTCTGGGTCGCCTTCAACCGGGGGATCAGGGCCGGGTCGAGATCGGGGATGGCGGCGAGGACGGCGCGGTTGGCATCGAGCGTGCCGGGGCAGAACAGCGCGATGTCGCACCCCGCTTCGAGCGCGCGGACGGCGCGGTGCTGCGGTGGGCCGGTGAGCGCGCCCATCGCCAGATCGTCGCTGACCAGGATGCCGGTGAAGCCGATGCGGGTGCGGATGATCTCGGTGATGATGCGGCGCGAAAAGGTGGCGGGGTTTTCAGGATCGAGCGCCGTGTAGACGATATGGGCGGTCATGCCCCAGGGCAGGCTGCGATTGGCGGCGAAGGGGGCGAAATCGGTATCGAGCGCGGTGGCGTCGATGCGCGGCAGGGCGTGGTGGCTGTCGAGCGTGGCGCGGCCGTGACCGGGGAGGTGCTTCATGACGGGCTGAATGCCCTGGAACAACAGGCCCCAGGCGATATCGGCACCGAGCGCGCCGACCGCGACGGGGTCGGTGCTGATCGCGCGATCGCCGATCACGGCGTCGGCACCCGGGGTTGGGACGTCGAGCACGGGGGCGGTGACGATGTCGAACCCGGCATCGCGCGCGATGGCGCCGAGGGCGGCACCATGGGCGCGGGCGGCGTTGCGGGCGGCTTCGGGGTCGGTTGCGAACAGGGCACCGAGCGTGGCGGCGGCCGGCAGGTCCGGCCAGTGCGGCGCGCGCAGGCGGGCGACGCGGCCGCCTTCCTGATCGACCATCAGCACGGCTTCGGGCGGCAGGGCGGTTCGGAGATCGGCCACCAACGCGGCGAGTTGCGGCGGCGAGACGATGTTGCGGCCGAACAGGATGACGCCCGTGGGCGGGAATTCGGCGAGCAGGGCGCGCTCCGGATCGGTCAGGCTGGGGCCGGCGATGCCGATGATGGCGGCTTTCATGGGCAGGTCACTTCGGGATGTAGCAGGTGACGCCGCGCGATTTCAGCCGATCGCAGAACCCGCCGGCGGCGGCGGCATTGGCGAAACCAGCAAGCCGCAGGCGGTAGAACACCTTGCCGTGGACGGTGCCTGGAACGACGACGGGCTTCTGGTTGCCCAGGATATCCGGCACGCGGGCGACCAGGGTCTGCCAGGCCTGGTTGGCCTTGGCCATGCTGTCGAGCGCGCCGAGCTGCACGGCATAGGGACCGGAGCCGGTGGCCTGGGTGGGTGGCGTGATCGGCGGCAGAATGCTTTGGGCGGCCTGTGCCGGCGCGGTGGCGGCTTGATCGGGCGGCGGTGCCGGCGGGGGCAGCGGCAGGGCGCTGGCAACGGCGGGCGGGGCTTGCTTCGGCGTGGGCGGTGCTGGCGGGGCAGGTTTTGCCGCTGCCGCCTCCTGGTCGAGTTTCGAGAAATCCGGCGCGGGGGATGCGGGCGCCAGTTCGGGTGGGCCGGAGGCGACCTCGCCCGACATGATCTGTTCATGCGCGCCGGGCACCTGCAGGCCGCCGGGATTGACCGGCGCCGTGCGCATCGGGCCGGGCGGCGGTTTGATCACCGGCGGCGGGCCGAGCCCGGTGTGGATGCCGCTCCAGATCAGGGCGAGGGCGATGATGCCGACACCGAGCCCGCCGGCGATGATTGCCATGCGCTTGGTCTCGGGGTCGACGCCGCGTGCGCGCAGGCGTGGCGAGGCGTAGGGCGGAATGTCGATCTCGGGGTCTTCCATCACGCAGTTCCTTTCAGCGCATCTCCTCGGCCGGGGCCACCCCCATCACCGCGAGGCCGGAGCGGATGACCACCGCCGTTGCGGCGACCAGAGCGAGCCGGGCGCGGGTCGGCCCGGGGGCTTCGGCCTGGATGAACCGCAAACTGGCTTCGGTGCGGCCCGCGTTCCACAGCGCGTGGAAATCACCCGCGAGATCATACAGGAAAAATCCGATTCGGTGCGCCTCACGCGCGATGGCCGCGGCTTCGATCAGGCGCGGCCAGGCGGCGAGCCGGCGGATCAGGGCGAGTTCTTCGGGTGCGGTGAGCGATGCGAGATCGGCGGTGGCGAGGCCGGCATCCGAGGTGTCGCCCAGTTCGGGCGTGGTTGCCGCCGCGCGCAGGACCGAGCGGCAGCGGGCGTGGGCGTACTGGACATAGAACACCGGGTTTTCGCGGGTCTGGGCGACCGCGGCATCGAGGTCGAACTCCATCTGCGCGTCCGATTTGCGCATCAGCATGATGAAGCGGACGACATCCGGGCCGACCGCGTCGATTAGGTCCGCCAGCTCGATATAGGTGCCGGCGCGTTTGCTCATACGCATCGGCACGCCGTCCTTCAGGACGCGGACGATCTGGCAGAGCACGATGTCGAGTTGCGCGGGCCCGTTGCCCGACAGGGCGCGGACGGCGGATTGCATACGTTTGACGTAGCCGCCGTGATCGGCACCCCAGACATCGATCATCTGATCGAAGCCGCGCGCCATTTTATCGGCGTGGTTGGCGATGTCGTTGAAGAAATAGGTGTTCGAGCCGTCGGATTTGCGGACCGGGCGATCGACGTCGTCGCCGAAATCGGTGGCGCGGAACAGGGTTTGTTCGCGGGGTTCCCAATCCTCGGGGGTTTTGCCTTTGGGGGGTTCGAGAATGCCCTCGTAGAGCAGGCCGCGGGCGCGCAGGGCGGCTTCGGCACGGATGACGCCGCCGCCGGCGATCAAGGCGGCTTCGCTGGTGAAGACATCGTGGCGCACGTTCAGGGCGGCGAGATCGTCGCGGACCAGATCCATCATGGCGGCGACGGCGAAGCTGCGCACGGTGTCGAGCCAGAGTGTGGAGTCGGCGACGGTGCGGCCGGGGCCGGCGAGCGCATCGCCATGGGCGGCGGCGAGTTGTGCGCCGAGCGGTACCAGATAATCGCCGGGATATTGCAGGCCGGTCGGCGTCGCGGCGGCGAAATCGGCTTCGGTCATGGTGGTGCCAAGGGCTTGCAGGTAGCGCCAATAGACCGACCAGGCCAGCGCGATAACCTGGGCGCCGGCGTCGTTGATGTAGTATTCGCGCGTCACATCGTAGCCGGCCTTGGCGAGCAGATTGGCCAGAGCATCACCCACCACGGCACCGCGGCAATGGCCGACGGTGAGCGGACCGGTCGGGTTGGCGGAGACGTATTCGACGTTGACCTTGGCCCCCTGCCCCAGCGTGCCGGCCCCGAACGCCTCGCCGGTGTGCAGGATGGTGGGGATCTGCGCCTGCCACGCCGCCGGTGCGAGGGTGAGGTTGACGAACCCTGGGCCGGCGGGTTCGGCTTTGGTGACGAAGGCGCGGGTCAGCAGCGCGGCGGCGAGCGCATCCGCGATGGCGCGCGGCTTGAGGCCGAGGGGCTTGGCGGCGATCAGCGCGGCGTTGGTTGCGACATCGCCATGCGCGGCTTCGCGCGTCGGGGTGATTTCGATGCGCGCGAGGGAGTCGGGCGCCAGATCCGGATAAAGGGCGGTGACCGTGTCGAGCACCAGGATGCGCAGATCGGCGAACAGATTATCGGACATGGGAACCTTCAGGCGGCAGCGGTGGGGTCGGTCAGGCGGCGATGCTCGTCGAGCGCGAAACGATCGGTCATGCCGGCAATGTAGTCGCGCACGGCGGCGGCCGTTGCCTCCGTGTGCGGCGCGGCGGCGCGGTCGCGCCAGTCGTTGCGCAGCAGATCGGGACGATCGAGAAACAGGGTTGCCATGTCGCGCACCACACCCTCGACCTTGTGGGTCATGCGGTTGACCCGCCAGTGGCGGTACATGCGGGCATACAGAAAGGTGCGGATCGCCTGGTTGGCCGCCGCGAGATCGGCCGCGAACCCAATCACCGGATGATCGGCGGCGCGGATATCATCGGCCGATGCCGGTTGCAGCGCGGCCAGGCGCCGGCGGCTTTCGGTCAGCGCGCCACCCACGAAGACGCCGATGGTCTGGCGCACCATATGGGCGCGGACGCGGCGCGGATCGCTGGTAAGGGCGCGCGCCTCGGCCAGCATGGCGCCGACCACGGGCAGGGTTGCCAGATCGTCGATGTCGAACAGGCCGGCGCGCAACCCATCGTCGATATCATGGGCGTGGTAGGCGATGTCGTCCGCCAGGGCAGCGACCTGCGCCTCGGCGGCGGCCTGGCGGCTCAGGTCGAGCTTGTAGCCCGCGTCGAACGCCGCGATATAGGCGGGCGGCGCCGACACCGGCCCGTTGTGCTTGGCGATGCCTTCGAGGGATTCCCACGTGAGGTTCAACCCATCGAACCCGGGATAGCGGCGTTCGAGCAAGGTCAGGCTGCGCAGGCTCTGGGCGTTGTGGTCGAACCCGCCATGGGCGGCGAGCGCGGTGTTCAACCCGGCCTCACCGGCATGGCCGAACGGCGGATGACCGAGGTCGTGCGCGAGGGCGAGGGTTTCGGTGAGGTCTTCATCGAGGGCGAGGCCACGGGCGATGCTGCGGGCGATCTGGGCGACTTCGAGGCTGTGGGTCAGGCGGGTGCGGTAGAAATCGCCCTCGTGGATGACGAAGACCTGGGTTTTGTATTGCAGCTTGCGGAAGGCGTTGGAGTGGAGCACGCGATCGCGGTCACGCTGAAAGGCGCTGCGGGTGGCGCTTTCGGGTTCGGGGAACTGGCGGCCGCGCGAGGCGGCGGCGTGGGAAGCGTAGGGCGCGAGCATGGGCGTGGCTTACAGGAGTGCGCGCTGCTCTCCAAGTCAGGGGATCACGGATGTGCAGGACGTCCGTTTTTTCGAAAAACAGCCTTGGCGATCGCGCTGGTCGGGACGGCGTGGCGCGCCTATATAGAGTGCATGAGCGAAACCATGGACCGATTCAAAATCAGCGACAGCGCGGCGGCGCGCATCGCCACCATCATGGCCGGTGAGGCTGGCACGCTTGCGCTGCGAGTCGAAGTGCTGGCGGGCGGCTGCAACGGGTTTCAGTATAAATTCGACCTGACCGGCGCGATCGACGCCGAGGATTACCTGGTCGAGCGGGATGGCGCGAAAGTGGTGGTCGATCCGGCCAGCCTTGATCTGCTCGACGGCGCCGAACTCGACTACAAGGATACGCTGATGGGATCGTATTTCGCGGTGGGCAATCCGAATGCGAAGACCTCCTGCGGGTGCGGCACGTCTTTTTCGGTCGATTGAACCGGGGTTCCGATGAAGATCGCAACCTGGAACGTCAATTCGGTGCGGACCCGGGCGGCGCTGGTCGCCGATTTCCTGACCCGCGAACAGCCAGACCTGCTGCTTATGCAGGAGATCAAATGCGAGGCGCATCAATTTCCGGGCGATGTGTTCGAGGCGGCGGGGTATCGAGCCGCGATCGTCGGGCAGAAATCGTATAATGGTGTCGCGGTGTTATCGCGCGAAGCGGTGGACATCCGCGAGCGCGCCCTGCCCGGTGAGGCGGAGGGTTCTGCCTCACGCTATATCGAGGTGGAGTTGCGCGACCTCATCGTGGGCAATCTTTATTTGCCGAACGGCAATTCCGGCGGTGACGAGGGGTTTCGCGCCAAGCTGGACTGGATGGGCAAGCTGCACGACCATGCGGCAGGGCTGCTCGATGCCGATCGTGATTTCATGCTGGCCGGCGATTATAATGTGTGCCCGACCGACGCCGATTACGCCAAGGGCGCGCTTGCCGCGACCGATGCGCTGGTTCGCCCGGAAAGCTGCGCGGCGTTTCGCGCGCTGATCTGGCTGGGGCTGACGGACGCGTTGCGCGCGCTACATCCGACCGAGACGCTCTATACGTTCTGGGATTATCAGGCCGGCGCGTGGCAGCGGGATAGGGGATTGCGGATCGATCACGCGCTGGTATCGCCGCGGGTGAGCGAGCGGCTGGAGTCGGTGGTGGTCGCGAAGGGGGAGCGCGATAAGGTGCAGCCTTCGGATCATGTGCCGGTGGTGGTGGTGATCGGGGGGTAATACTGTGTCGATCGCAAGACATATCGGTTCTGATCGCTCCCGATGCCTCTTAAACGCTAATTCTGAAGTAAAATAGTCCATTTCGCCTAAAGTCACAAAATCAAAATAGGACCTCCGCGACTTACTGCGGGCCGGACAAACGCTGTCATACCAAACTAAAGAAAGTTTTTTGCTTCTTTTTTACAAAAAAGAAGCCTTCCCTGCCTTCAGTCACTTAGCCCTGACCCCGCACGCATCACCGCTTCGGCCGCGCGGATGCCGTCGACTCCGGCGGAGAGGATGCCGCCGGCGTAGCCGGCGCCTTCGCCGGCGGGGAACAGGCCGGGGGTGTTGAGGCTTTGGCCGTCTTTGCCGCGGGTGATGCGGATGGGGGCGGAGGTGCGTGTTTCGACGCCGGTGAGGATGGCGTCGGCGCGGTCGAAGCCGGGGATTTTTTTGGCGAAGTGGGGGATGGCTTCGCGGATGGCTTCGATGGCGTAGTCGGGCAGGCAGGCGGCGAGGTTGGTCAGGTGGACGCCGGGTTTGTAGCTGGGGGTGACATCGCCCAGGGTGGTTGAGGCGCGGTTGGCCAGGAAGTCGCCGACCAGTTGGCCGGGGGCGTGGTAGGTGCTGCCGCCGGCGATGTAGGCCTGGGATTCGAGGCTGCGCTGGAATGCCATGCCGGCGAGGATATCGCCGCCATCGGCGTTGGGATAATCGGCCGGGGTGATGCCGACGACGATGCCGGCGTTGGCGTTGCGTTCGTTGCGGGAATATTGGCTCATGCCGTTGGTGACGACGCGGCCGGGCTCGGAGGTGGCGGCGACGACGGTGCCGCCGGGGCACATGCAGAAACTGTAGACGCTGCGGCCGTTGTTGGCGTGGTGGACCAGTTTGTAGTCGGCCGCGCCGAGGATTGGGTTGCCGGCGAAGCTGCCGTAGCGGGCGTGGTCGATCAGCGATTGCGGGTGCTCGATGCGAAAGCCGATCGAGAAGGGTTTCGGGTCGAGATGCACGGCGCTGTCGCGCAGCAGTTCGAAGGTGTCGCGCGCGGAGTGGCCGATGGCGAGGATGATGTGGTCGGCGGAGAGGGTTTCGCCGGATTCGAGCACGACGCCGCGGGCGCGGCGGGGGTGTTGGTCGATCAGCAGGCCGGTGACTTTGGCGCCGAAGCGGTATTCGCCGCCGAGGCGTTCGATGGTGGCGCGCATGGTCTCGACCATGCCGACCAGGCGGAAGGTGCCGATATGGGGGTGGGCGACATAGAGGATTTCGGGCGGGGCGCCGGCGGCGACGAATTCGGTGAGAACTTTGCGGCCGAGGTGGTTGGGGTCGCTGATCTGGCTGTAGAGCTTGCCGTCGGAGAAGGTCCCTGCCCCGCCCTCGCCGAACTGGACGTTGGATTCAGGGGTGAGGATGCCGCGCCGCCAGAGCGCCCAGGTATCCTTGGTGCGTTCGCGGACCAGCTTGCCGCGTTCGAGGATGATCGGGCGCAGGCCGGCCTGGGCCAGGATGAGGGCGGCGAAGATGCCGCAGGGGCCGGTGCCGATCACGATCGGGCGGGAGCGGGCCATTTTGGCCGGGGGTGGTTGGTAGCTGGTATCGGGCGTAGGGCGGATATGGGCGTGGGTGGGGGCTGCGGTTTCATCCGCGACCGATGCGTCGATCGTGTAGGTCAGGCGGATCGCGGCTTTGCGGCGGGCATCGATCGCGCGGCGGAACACCGTGAAATGCTGCACGATGGCCGGGGCAAGACGCGCGGCGACGGCGGCGGCGAGGGCAGCATCGTCATGATCGAGTGGGAGGATGATTTCGGTGAGGCGGAGCATGGCAGGGGACTTACCAACTCTGTGCGAAGCTTGCCACATCGGGCGCGATTGGCCACAACGCGGCCATGGCTCCTCCCTTATTGGCGTTACAGAATATCCGGCTCGCGCTCGGCGCATCGCCCTTGCTCGATGGGGCGGAGATTGGCGTGGGGGCGGGCGAGCGGATTTGTCTGGTCGGGCGGAACGGGTCGGGCAAGTCGACTTTGCTGAAGATCGCGGCGGATATGATCAGTGCCGATGGCGGGTCGCGGTTTCTGCAACCGGGGGCGACGTTGCGGTATCTGCCGCAGGAGCCGGATTTGTCGGCGTTTGCGACCGTGCTCGATTATGTGATGGATGGGCTGGATGCGGAGACCGATGGGCACCGGGCGCGGGGGTTGCTGGATCAGCTGGGGTTGAGCGGGGCGGAGACCACGGGGCGGCTTTCGGGCGGCGAGGCACGGCGGGCGGCGATTGCGAAGGTGCTGGCGCCGGCGCCGGATGTGCTGCTGCTCGATGAGCCAACCAATCATTTGGATCTGCCGGCGATCGAATGGCTGGAGGCGGAGTTGCGCGGGTCGCGGGCGGGGATTGTGCTGATCAGCCATGACCGGCGGTTGCTGGAGAAGGTGTCGCGCAGCATCGTCTGGCTGGATCGGGGGCGGACGAACCGGATCGATCGGGGGTTTTCGCATTTCGAGGCCTGGCGCGACGAGGTGTTCGAGCAGGAGGCGCGGGATGCGCAGAAGCTGGCCCGCGAGATTGTGCGCGAGGAAGATTGGATGCGCTATGGCGTGACCGCGCGGCGCAAGCGCAATGTGCGGCGGGTGGCGGAGTTGGCCGGGCTGCGGGAGAAGAAACGCGAGGAGAAGCGCGACACGCGCGAATTGCAGGTGAGTGCCAGTGCTGCCTCGCTTTCGGGCAAGATCGTGATGGATGCCAAGGCGATCGATAAATCGTTCGGCGATCAGGTGATCATTCGGGATTTGACGTTGCGGGTGTTGCGGGGCGATCGGCTGGGGATTGTCGGGCCGAACGGTGCGGGCAAGACCACGCTGCTGCGGTTGCTGACCGGGCAGGACCAGCCGGATGCGGGGAGTATCAAGATCGGGACCAATCTGGCGGTGGCGACGCTGGATCAGCAGCGGGCGGCGCTGGATCCGGCGCGGACGCTGGCGGATACGCTGACCGGAGGCAAGAGCGATCTGGTCGAGGTGGGCGGGGAATCGCGCCATGTGATCGGGTATATGAAGGATTTTCTGTTCCGGCCGGAGCAGGCGCGCACGCCGGTGGGCACGCTTTCGGGCGGTGAGCGCGGGCGGTTGCTGCTGGCGGCGATATTGGCGAAGCCTTCGAATTTGCTGATCCTGGATGAGCCGACCAATGATTTGGATTTGGAGACGCTGGATATATTGCAGGACATGCTGAGCGATTATGCGGGGACGATTCTGCTGGTCAGCCATGATCGTGATTTTCTGGATCGGATCGCGACGTCGACCCTGGCGGCGGAAGGGGATGGGCGCTGGGTGGAGTATGCCGGCGGGTATTCGGACATGCTGGCGCAGCGCGGTGAGCGGGTGCGCGAGGCGGCGACGGTGCGCAAGGCTGGGCCGGTGGCGAAGCGGGTGAGCGAGAAGGCCGCGTTTTCGTTTAAGGATCGGCATCGGTTGAAGGCGCTGAACGAGGAGATTGCCGGGGTTCAGGGCAGAATCGATACGCTGGAAGCGACGTTTGCGGATACCGAGTTGTTTACCAAGCGGCCGGAGCAGTTTCAGGCGAATATGACGGCGCTGGCGGGGTTGCATGAGCGGATGGGCGTGCTGGAGGCGGAGTGGTTGGAGTTGGAGATGCGGCGGGAGAGTGTTGAGGGGTAAGAAAGGGAAGGCTTCTTTTTTGTAAAAAAGAAGCAAAAAACTTTTTGACTCTGGGGCGGAGGCTGTGGCGAGTGAGCGCCTCGGAGCAAACTAATAAAAGTTTTTTGGTTCTTTTTTAAAAAAAAGAACTGCTACCCTTCCTTACTTAAAGCCGGAGACACCTTGATTGTAATACTCCGCGCAATCACCAAAACGATCACCAGAATACACAGTGCCACCAGATCGCGCGAGGAGAAGGTCTGGGCGTAGAGTTTGATCAGGATTTCGCGCAGGGAGAACACAATGGTGACGTCGAGCAGGGTCGAGAGGCGGATGCGGCGGGTGCGGGCGTAATCCATGAAGGTGTTGAACAATTCGATCAGGATGACGACGTCGAGGATGCGTTCGACCAGGGTGCGGAGTTCGAAGGCATCGACGCTGGCGGGGCGTAGTTGGGGGAAGAGTTGGATGGTGGTGATGATGGCTTCGACGAAGGCAAAGCCCAGGGCGATCAGCATCAACGGGATGACGCCGATGATCACCGCATCGACCGCGACGTCGTAGCCGCGGAAGATCAGGGCGCGCCAGCGGTTGCGCGGTTTCGGCTCAGAGGCCACGGGCGGCCATGGCATCCGCGATTTCGTTGATCGCGTCGGTCGCTTCGGGGATGATGCGGCCCATGGTGATGAAGCCGTGGATCTGGCCGGGGAAGCGCTTGACGGTGACGGGCACGCCGGACGCGACCAGCATGCGGGCGTAGTCTTCCGCCTCGTCGCGCAGCGGGTCGAACCCGGCGGTGATGATCAGGGTGGGGGGCAGGTTTTCGTGGTGGGCGGCGCGCGTGGGCGAGGCGCGCCAATCTTGTTTGTCGGCTTCGGAGCGGAGGTAGTGGCCGCGGAAATAGAGCATGGAGGCGCGGGTGAGGCCGTAGCCTTCGGCGAAATCCTCGTGGCTCTGCGTGGTCATGGCGAGGGCGACCGAGGGGTAGATCAGGGCTTGCAGGCCGATGGCGGGGCCGTGGTTGTTGCGCGCATCGATCGCGACGACGGCGGCGAGGTTGCCGCCGGCGCTGTCGCCGCCGACCGCGAGGCGGTGCGGGTCGATGCCGAGATCGGGCGCGTTGCCCGCGATCCAGGATGTCGCATCGATCGCGTCTTCGACCGCGGCCGGGAATTTATGTTCCGGCCCCATGCGGTAATCGACCGAAATGACGACGGCGCCGGTACGCTGGGCAAGCTGGCGGCAGACGACATCATGCGTATCGAGATCGCCGATCACCCAGCCGCCGCCGTGGAAATAGACCAGGCCGGCGCGGGGGGCAGGGTTGGTGCCATCGCGGTACAGGCGCATCGGGATCGGGCCGGTGCGGCCCTGGGCCGAAAGGTCGCGCACCTCGGCCAGCGCCGGGGCTTCCGGGCTCAGGGCGAAGCGGGCGTTGCGGTAGGCGAGGCGCGCGTCTGCGGGGCTCAGCGCGTCGGTGGTGGGTGCGCCGGAAAGCCGGATCAGGTCGAGCACCATTGCGGCGCTGCGGTCGAGGTCTGCCATGATGTTTCCTCCGTCGGTTATGATGCGACCAGCAAACCTTCGCGCAGGACGACCACGCGGTCCATCCGTGCGGCGAGGTCGGGGTTGTGGGTGGCGATGAGGGCGGCGACGTTTTCGCTGCGCACCACGCGCAGCAATTCGCCGAACACGATGTCGGCGGTGGCGACATCGAGATTGCCGGTGGGTTCATCGGCCAGCAGGAGCTTGGGCGCGTTGGCCATGGCGCGCGCGATGGCGACGCGCTGGCGTTCGCCGCCGGAGAGTTTGCCGGGCAGATGATTGGCGCGGTTGGCAAGGCCGAAGGCTTCGAGCAGTTTCAGGCTGCGCGCTGCGGCGGCTTTGTTGGCAACGCCCGCGATCAACTGCGGAATGGCAATGTTTTCGAGCGCGGTGAATTCGGCGAGCAGATGGTGCGCCTGGTAGACGAAACCGATTTCATCACGCCTTAGCCTGGTCTTTTCGGAATCGGACAGGCGTGCGGTATCGATGCCGCCGATGCGGATGGTGCCGGAATCCGGGCTTTCGAGCAGGCCGGCGAGATGCAGCAGGGTTGATTTGCCCGAGCCGGAGGGTGCCACCAGGGCGACGATTTCACCGCCTTGCAGCGTGAGGTCGGCACCGCGCAGAATGTGCAGATCCTCTCCCTCGCCGTGGAAGGTGCGGACCAGATGCGCGAGGTTGAGGATTTCACTCATGGCGCAGGGCCTCCACGGGGTCGGTGCGGGCGGCGCGCCAGCTTGGGTAGATGGTGGCGGCGAAGGACAGGGCGATGGCGAGGATGACCACCTCGATCACCTGGCGCCATTCGAGCTGCGCGGGGAGTGATTCCAGATAATAGACCGTGGGATTGAAGAGCTGGGTGCCGGTAATGTTCTGGATGAACAGTCGGATCTGCTCGATATAGGCGCAGAATACCACGCCAAGGATGAACCCGATCGCGGTGCCGATGACACCGACCGAGGCGCCGACCATGAAGAAGATGCGCAGCACCGAGCCGGACGACGCACCCATGGTGCGCAGAATAGCGATGTCGGCGGTTTTGTCCTTCACCATCATGATCATCGAGGACACGACGTTGAACACCGCAACGATGATGATCAGCGTCAGGATCAGGAACATGACGTTGCGTTCGACGTTGACCGCAGCGAAGAAGGCGTTGTTGCTGTCCTGCCAGTCGACGATGTTGACCGGGGTGCCGGACAGCACGCCGGGGATCGCCGCCTTGATCGGGCCATCCTTGTCCGGGTTTTTCACGAACAGCTGGATCTGGGTCGCGGCGTTCGGCGTGCGGAACAGGGTTTGCGCGGATTGAAATGGCAGGAAGACGAAGCTCGAATCGTATTGCGCCATGCCGGTCTGGAAAATGGCGCTGACGTGGAAGCTTTCGATGCGCGGAATCGTGCCGATGATGGTGGCGTTGCCCTGCGGCAGGACCAGGGTGATGGTGCCGCCGACCGCAATGCCGAGCTGGGTGCCGACGCCGGCTCCGATCGCGATATCGTTACCCGAAAAATTGCTGAGCGAGCCTGCGACGATGTGACGCGACACGGTGCGCAGCTGGGCGATGCCCTGCGGTTGGATGCCGCGCGCCATGCCGCCGATGGCGCCGCCGTGCGGACCGGTCATCAGCACTTCGCCCTGCACGATCGGGATGGCGCTGATCACGCCGGGGATTTTCATCAGCTTGCCGGCCGCCGCATCGTACTGGCTGATGTTGCCGCCGGCGCCGTAGACGCCGATGTCGCCGTTCAGCCCGAGGATCTGACCGAGCAGTTCCTGGCGGAAGCCGTTCATCACGCTCATCACGATGATCAGCGTGGCAACGCCGAGCGCGATGCCGATCAGTGAAAAAATCGCGATGATCGAGACGAAGCGCTCGCCCTTGCGGGCGCGCAGGTAGCGGAAGGCGACGCGGCGCTCGAAGGCGTTGAACATTAGGTCGGCGTCCCGAACAACTCTTTAATCGACATCTTAACTCTTTCATTCGCGCGTCTGTATTTGTTCTGCACGCCTTCAACCGAATGTTCGACAATCTGGCCGGTACAGCGACGTTTTACTTGGAATTTGCCGCTGGGGGCACCTCGGGGGCCGACAATGACTTGCCAGGGGTGGCCCATCAGGTCGGCGTCGGCAAATTTTTCACCTGCGCGGACTGGGCGGTCATCGTATAGAGCGTCGTCACCTAGTTCGTAATAGAGCTGTTCGGAGAGCTTGTCTGTGTTGGCGTCGCCCTGGCGGAGGTTGAGGATGGCGGTGTGGAAGGGGGCGACGGCGTCGGGCCAGATGATGCCGGCATCGTCGTGGCTGGCTTCGATGATGGCGCCGGTGAGGCGGGAGACGCCAATGCCGTAGCTTCCCATTTCGGGGTGGATTTTTGCGCCGTCTGGGCCGACGACGGAGAAACCCATTTTTTCGCTGTATTTGGTGCCGAAGTAGAAGATCTGGCCGACTTCGATGCCGCGGCCCTCACGGCGCCGAATTTCAGGCACTTTAGCCCAGGCGGTGAGGTCATGCTTTTCGTCAGTGGCAGCGTAAGTATTTGTTATATCAGTATAAAACGCATCGATGTCTTTCGGGTTATCATAGCCAGGAAGCGCCCTAACCCAATCCATGTGCTCAAAATCGGAATCGTAGAAAATTCCACTTTCTCCGGTTGGTGCCAGGATGTGGAACTCGTGGCTCAGGTCGCCCCCAATAGGTCCGGTATCCGCACGCATCGGTACCGCGCGTACACCCATCCGTTGGAACGTTCGCATGTATGCAAGCATCATACGGCGGTATGATGATTCGGCGCTGGCGTAGTCGGTATCGAAGCTGTAGCCGTCCTTCATGTAGAATTCGCGACCGCGCAGGACGCCGAAGCGGGGGCGGACTTCGTCGCGGAACTTCCACTGGATTTGATAGAGCATCTGCGGCAGGTCGCGGTATGACTGCACGCTGTCGCGCATGATCGCGGTGAGCATTTCCTCGTTGGTCGGGCCATAGAGCATCTCACGGTCGTGGCGGTCGCGGATACGGAGCATTTCAGGGCCGTAGGCATCGTAGCGGCCGCTCTCGCGCCAGAGGTCGGCGGATTGGATGGTCGGCATCAGGATTTCCTGCGCCCCAGCCCGTGCCTGCTCGGCGCGGACGATGTTCGCGATATTGTGCAGCACCCGCAGCCCGGCCGGCAACCAGGCGTAGATGCCGGAGGATTGCTGGCGGATCAGCCCGGCGCGCAGCATCAACCGATGCGAGACGATCTGTGCCTCGGCGGGGGTTTCCTTGATGGTGGGGATGAGCGAGCGGGAGAGGCGCATGCGATGTCCTGAACGAGTGTTGAAGCCCGTTCTCCTACAGCGGCACGGAGCCCTCGGCCAGAGCCTCGGCCCTTGCTGGGTCAAGCCGGCGGTTGAGCGCGACGCGGGCGGGCTTTTCGATCAGCACGTGCAGCACGATCCCGAGACCCAGCGTGAGCAGCGCGAGCAGTGCGGTATAGGGCAATGGCGCATGGGCGGGCGCGATGGCGAGGCGGCGGAACAGTTGCGCGGTGACCAGTTCCGCCGGAGCGAAGCTCATATAGAAGGAATAGGACATGATGCCGAGCGCACGCAGCGGCTTGATGCGGCCAAGATAGGCGGTGCGCTCGGCGTCGCCCTGCATGGCAAAGCCGTAGATCATCAGCCAGAGGCCGAAAACGGTCGAGGCATCGTGACCGGCCCAGGCGAAGCCAGCGGCCAGGGCGGCGCCGATCAGGCCGATCGTGATGCCGGAAGCTTCATCGGCCAGCATCGGCACGATAGTGACGGTTGCCATGCCGGCGATGAATTCGGGAAAGAAGCGCAGCATCGAAGCGGCGAAGGTGAGATTCAGGCCGTGATAGACAAAGGCCACCACGCAGAGGATGAAAAAACACAGCGGCATGGCGGCGACGACGGCGAGATTGAAAAATATCGCAAGACTTGCGACCATAAACGGAAACAGCAGATAGCCCGCCCATTCCGTGCTGATCGACCAGGAGGGGTAGTTCCATGTCCAATGGTGCAGGCCGCCCCAGCTTTGGACCAGCGCCAGGTTTTCGATTAGCGCCAGGGTTCCGAACCGGTAGGGATGGCGCGGCGTGATGCCGATGGCGACACCACCGATGAAAATGGCGCCGAGCAGTACGATGACCGCGAGGTGCACCGGGTAGAGCCGGGCGAGTCGCTTGCCCCAGAAGTGCAGCAGCCCTTGCCTTGTGAGCGGAATTTTATTGTCCACCCGGGTGAGGATAAAACCTGAGAGGACAAAAAAACCATCGACGCCGAGATAACCGTGATCGATCACGGCACCGAGCGGCCCCAGCCAGCGGCTGAACTGCGCATGGAGGTTGGCGTGATAGGCGAACACCCAGAGCGCGAAGAGCGCGCGGCAGGCGGTCAGATCCGTCAATTCGCGTGTCTTGTTCATGTATTTGGATTATGGCCAGAAAAAAGCCCGCCGACCATAGGGCCAGCGGGCCAAGTTCAGGGAGGAAACGCCAGTCACACGGCAGAGTAAAGAACCAACCTTCACTCTATGACGCATGATGCATCGCAGCATCGCTCACGTAAAGTTAAATCAGGGCGGATTATTCATAAAAAATGCACATCCAGACGATATTTGCATATTAAGTAGGCCGTTCCAAATTATGCAATCGTCAACCGCCTATTTTTCGATCACCCGACCTGAATGACGTGAACATCAACCATCGGGCGCTTGCCGAATCGGCGGCCGAGCACGCGACGCAAAGCAGCCTGGGCCGCTTCCTTGACCGACCCGCGATCGGTGCGGAGGCTGGCGGGAAGCTCCTCGAAACTCGCGACGAAATCGGCTTCCAGCGCGCCGAGCGCGGTATCATCCGCCTCGAACAGACCGGGTGCGGTGATCTGGGCGCCGCCTTTGACGCGACCGGATTTATCGACCGCGATACTGCCGACCACGACGCCGTTGAACATCATGCGTCGGCGGGCAGCCATCACCCCGCCCTGCATCGGGACCAGGCGATCACCATCGACCGCGAGGCGGCCGACCGGCACCGAATCGACGACTTCGGGTTCGCCCGGCCCGAGGCGGACGACATCGCCATCTTCCAGCAACAGCGTGCTGATGCCTTCGGCTTCGGCAAGGTCGGCCTGTGCGGCCATGTGGCGCCATTCACCATGGGTCGGGATGATGTATTTCGGGCGGACCAGACGATAGAGACGGCGGAGTTCATCGCGCGCCGGGTGGCCGGAGACATGCACCATATGGTCGTCCGCGGTCATGACATTGACGCCGGCGCGGACCAGATCGTCCTGCACCGCACCGATTGCGCGTTCGTTGCCGGGGATCTGGCGCGATGAGAAAATCACGGTGTCGCCTTCGCCCAGCGCGATGTTGCGGTGGGTATCGGCCGCGATCCGGGCGAGTGCCGAGCGTTTTTCGCCCTGGCTGCCGGTAGCGAGGATGAGCAGATTATCGTCGGGGATACGGCCGGCTTCGTCCTCGGGCACGAAATCGGGCAGGTCCTGCAGGTAGCCGACTTCCTGAGCCGCCTCGACATATTTGGCGAGGCTGCGGCCGACCAGCGCCACATGGCGATCGGCCGCCAGGGCGGCTTTCACCACGGTGTCGATTCGGGCGATGTTGCTGGAGAAGCAGGTGACGACCACCCTGCCCTTCAGCCCGGCGATCAGCGCGGTCATGCTTTTGCGCACGGTGGCTTCGGAGCCGGAATGACCTTCGACCTGGGCGTTGGTGCTGTCTGAAATCATCGCCAGCACGCCCTTGTCGCCCAGCGCCTGCAGGGCGGCTTCATCGGTCGGAGGGCCGACCAGGGGTTCGGGGTCGAGTTTCCAGTCGCCAGTGTGCAGGATGGTTCCGAGGCGTGTGGTGATGGCCAGCGCCTGGGCTTCCGGCGTTGAGTGCGCCATGCGGATGTATTGCAGCGAGAACGGCGCAATCTCGAAGCCAGTGCCCGGCTTGATTTCGTGGATCTGCACCGTGCGCAGCAGCCCGGCTTCGCTCAGGCGGTAGCGGATCAACGCGGCGGTGAAGGGCGTCGCGTAGATCGGGCAGCGCAGACTGTCCCAGATGCGGGCGATGCCGCCGATATGGTCTTCATGGGCATGGGTGATCACGAGGCCGCGGATGCGCTCGCGATTGGCTTTCAGGAACGCGGGATCGGGGACCAGCAGTTCGGCTTCCGGCGCTTCGGGCCCTGCGAAGCCCATGCCGCAATCGACCACGAGCAAGGCATCGTCGAGCCCGTAGACGTTCAGGTTCATGCCGATCTCGCCGGTGCCGCCGAGCGGTGTGAAGGTCAGGCCCGACGTGATCTGGCCTTTGGAAGTTTGGTTCATTCGTATCGATCTTTCATCATCAGTCGTTGTCAGGCTCGCGGTTGCGCAATGGCGGGGCGGGGTTGCGCAGGCTGAGCAGGCGCAACCCTTCAAGGGTCAAATCCGGGTCGGTGCGTTCGATGCGGGGGCTGCCCTCGGCGATGAGCGGGGCGAGGCCGCCGGTCGCGATGGTTTTCATGGGTCGGCCGTATTCGGCTTCGATCCGCGTGATCAGGCCTTCGACCAGCCCGACATAGCCCCAATAGATACCCGACCGCATGGCCGGGATGGTCGATGTGCCGATCACCCGCTGCGGCCGGCCGATGCCGATGCGCGGCAGGCGGGCGGCCGCCTGGTGCAGCGCCTCGACGGAGAGGTTGATGCCGGGCGCGATGGCACCGCCGATATAGGCGCCGGATGCGTCTACCACGTCGAACGTGGTTGCCGTGCCGAAATCAACCACGATCAACGGGCCGCCATAGGTCTGGTGGGCGGCGAGCGCGTTCAGCAGACGATCGGCGCCGACTTCGTTCGGGTTATCCACCGCAATCGTGAATCCCCAATCGAGCCCGGCGCTGGCGATCAGCGGCTCGATGCCGAACCAGTCGCGGCAGAGCCGGCGCAGGTGATAGAGTGCGGCCGGCACCACGGTGCCGATGATTGCCCGGCTCAGATCGGCGATGGCGATACCGTTTCGCTCCAACAGGAAGCCGAGCCAGACGCCGTATTCATCGGAGGTGCGTTGCGCATCGGTTGCGATGCGCCAGGTGCCGCGCCAAGCGATGCCGTCGTGCACAGCAAACACGATATTGGTATTCCCGGCGTCAATTACCAGTTTCATGCGGTTTGGCTCTCGCTATGCGTCACAACAGGGCGACATCGCCGCTGCGGATGATTGTGACCTGCTCGCCCTGTCGGAGCAGCAAACTGCCGTCCACGTCAATGCCGGCGAATTCGCCCGTCAGGCGACCGGCGTCGATGCTGATGGTCGAACCGATCGGGTGGGCGCGGACGAGCCAGGCGGCGCGGAGATTTGCGCCGGCATCGGCGGTCATGTCTGCCTGCCAGTGGTCGATGCGACCGCAAAGGAAGCCGGCCAGATCATCCAGAGCATGCCTCAGGCCGAACGCTGCGAGGCTCGTTGTCGCGCGGCCGGGGATTTCGGGCGCGAACGCGAGATTGACGCCGAAGCCGATCACCAATGTCGCGATCCGGCCGGCTTCGATCGTGGCATCGAGCAGGATGCCGGCAAGTTTTGCAGCACCTGCGGTGATGTCATTCGGCCATTTCAGTCGGAGCACGGCATCGGTACCGCTGGCTTGCTCGATCGCTTCGAGCAGCGACAGTCCGGCCAACAGTGCGAACAGACCGCCCTCGGCGGCGGGGATGCCGGGGCGGAGCAGGGCCGAGGCGTAGAAATTGCCGGGCGGCGAAGACCACACGCGCCCTGCCCGGCCGCGCCCGGCGGTCTGGCTTGCCGCGATGATCAGCAGGCGATCGGCTTCGCCGGCGCGAGCGCGTTCGGCGCAGAGATCAGACGTTGAGGCGAGCGTTTCGAATTGTTCGATCCGCCACGGGGCAAATGGCGTCAAAATCCCTGGCTCGGAAACAAGGCATGGGCCGCCAGCGACGAGACGGTGGAGAGCGGCGACGGGTAGAATACGAACAGCACCGTTGCGATCGCGCTCACGCCGATGACGAGGTTGATACCGGCGGTGCGCTTATCGAAGCCGGGCGAGCCGGCATCGAAATACATCACCTTGATGACACGCAGATAGTAGAAAGCGGCGATGACGCTGGTGATGATGCCGATGACCGCGAGCGCGTTCAGATGCGCATCGATCGCGGCGGCGAAGACATAGAACTTGCCGAAAAATCCCGAAAGCGGCGGGATGCCGGCCATCGACCACATCATGATCGCGAGGACCAGAGCATAGCGGCCATCTTCGCTCGCCATGCCGGCGAGATCGGCGATGCGTTCCACCGGGCGGCCCTTGCGCGACATCGCGATGATGCAGCCGAAGGTGCCGAGCGACATGACGACATAAATTGCCAGATAAATCAGCGTGGCGCGCACGCCGATCAGCGAGCCGGCGGCGAGGCCCATCAGCGCGTAACCCATATGGCCGATCGAAGAATAGGCCATCAGGCGCTTGATGTTGCTCTGGCCGATCGCGCCGAGCGCGCCGATGATCATGGAGGCGGCGGCAAGGATCTGCACCAGATCC
The DNA here is from genome assembly GCF_002282635.1 of Acidiphilium sp. 34-64-41. Lineage (NCBI taxonomy): Bacteria > Pseudomonadati > Pseudomonadota > Alphaproteobacteria > Acetobacterales > Acidocellaceae > Acidiphilium > Acidiphilium sp. 34-64-41. Next base: position 44,269 of record NZ_NCJX01000001.1, read on the forward strand.
TGCCATTGCGCGAACAGCGGTGCGAACGGGCCGAGCATCACCCGCAGCAGCAGCGCGAATACCGCGACTTTCGGCGCGGTCGCGAAAAACGCGGTGACCGAACTGGGCGCGCCTTCATAGACATCGGGCGTCCACATGTGAAATGGCGCCGCCGATATCTTGAAGCCGAGGCCGACCAGGACGAACACGATGCCGATCGTGGAACCAAGCGAGGCGCTGGCGCTGCCGGTAAAGGCCCGCGCGATGCCGGTGAATTCGGTGGTGCCGGAAAACCCATAGACCAGCGAAATGCCGTATAGCAGGATGCCCGACGAGAGCGCGCCCAGGATGAAGTATTTCAGACCGGCTTCCGATGAGCGCAGATTGTACCGCGCGAAGGCCGCTAGCACGTAGAGTGCCAACGACATCAGTTCGAAGCCGAGATAGAGGGTGAGTAGATCGCCCGCCGAGATCAGCACGACCATGCCGATGACCGCGAAGACGATCAGCACCGGGTACTCGAACCGCGTGATGCCGGTGCGCTGGTTGAACGCGACAGAGAGCGACAATGCGCCGGCGGCCCCCATCAACACCAGCAGATCGGCAAAGCGGGTGAAATCGTTGGTGATGAACAGACCATGGAAAATCGTGCCATCAGGGGCCGCGAACATCAGGCGCGCGGTGATGGCGAACAGCACGATCGCCGCACCGGTGATCGCGAAACTATGATCGCGCCGGCTGAACACGCCCGACATCAACATGACCATGGCGGCGAGCGCGAGAAACAGGATAGGGAGCATCGTATCGAAAATCGTCATCGGGGCGCTCATGGTTTGGCCATCGCGAGATGGGACAGGGGCGACATGGCAGCGAGATGAGCATGCACCAGATCGGTCACTGCCGTGTGAAACGCCGCCGTCAAGCCGCTCGGAATGAATCCGAGGCCGAGCACCAGGATCGCGAGCGGCGCCAGCATGAGCCATTCCTTCGCCGACAGATCGCTCATCACCGCATTCGCGATGCTGCGGGCATGGTCGAACAACACGCGGCGGACCATGACCAGCATATACATCACGCTCAGGATCATGCCGGTGCCCGTAAGGAAGGCGACCCAGAAATTGATCTGAATGGCGCCGATCATCACCAGGATTTCACCAACGAAGCCGGATGTGCCGGGCAGGCCGACATTGGCCATCACGAAGAACATCAGGAACGCGGCAAAGACCGGCATGCGGGTGGCAAGCCCGCCCAACTGGTCGAGCCGCAGCGAATGGCCGCGCGCCAGCAAAATGCCGACGCAGAGGAACAGGGCGGCGATCACCAGCCCGTGCGAGACCATCTGGAACAGCGCGCCTTCGATGCCGATGACGGTAAAGGTGAAAATGCCGACGACGATGAGCCCCATATGGGCGACCGAGGAATAGGCGATCATGCGTTTCATATCGGTCTGCGCCAGGGCGGCGAAGGAGATGTAGATAACCCCCATGATGCCGAGGGCGAACATCAGCGGCGCGAAATAAGCCGAGGCCTGCGGCAGCATCGGCAGCGAGAAGCGCAGGAAGCCGTAGGCGCCCATTTTCGAGAGTACCGCGGCGAGCATGATGGTGCCGGGCAGCGGCGCTTCGCCATAGGCATCGGGCAGCCAGGTGTGCAGCGGCCAGACCGCGGCCTTGACGCCGAACGAGGCAAGGAATGCGATGAACAGCCAATCCTGGATATGCGGCGGGATCGGCGTGCGCATCAGCGTGATCATGTCGGTGGTGCCGGCGTGATGCCACATCCACACCAGCGCCAGCAGCATCGGCAACGAGCCGGCGAGCGTGAAGATGAAAAACTTGATCGCGGCATGGATGCGCCGCTCGCCGCCCCAGACGCCGATGATCAGATACATCGGGATCAGCACGGCTTCGAAGAAAATATAGAACATCAGGAAGTCGAGTGCCGAGAACATGCCGATCGTCATGGTCTCCAGCAACAGAAAGGCAGCCATGTAGTCACGCACCCGGCGCGTTTCGCGCCAGCTTGCCAGTATCGCGATCGGTGTCAGCAGGGCGCTGAGGGCGACGAAGAACAGGCTGATGCCATCGAGGCCGAGCCGGTAGGCGATATGGAATTGCGGAATCCATGCGGCGGTTTCGGTGAACTGAAACCCGTGGATGCCCGGGTTGAAATCGACCAGCGTGATAGCAGCCAGAACCAGGACGATCAGGCTGGTCCAGAGCGCGATCCAGCGCGCGTTGCGCGCGCTGGCGGCGTCGCTGCCCTGGGGGATGAACATCAGCGCGGCACCGATCAGCGGCAGCCAGGTCATCAGCGATAGGATGGGAAAGCTCATCATTTCGATCTCCTCACCGCGCCAGCAGGAACACGGTGACCAGCACCATCAGGCCGATCAGCATGATGAAGCCGTAAATCGCGATCGAGCCGCTTTGCAGGCGCACCGCCTGTCCCGATGCCTCGCTGGTCAGTCGCGCGAGGCCGGAGGGCACGCCGTCGATCACCTCGTCATCACCGACGCGCCAGATCAGGCGGGCCAGCCGCAGCGCGGGGCGGACGAACATCGCATCATAGGCTTCATCGAAATACCATTTGTTGAGGACGAATTGATACAGCCCGGGCATCGCGTTCGCGAGCTTGCCGGGCATGGCGGGGCTGAGTTCGTAGAACCAATAGGCAACGCCGATGCCCGCGATGGCGAGTAGCAGCGGCAGTTCGGCACCCCACGCGGGAATGCCATCGAGCGCGTGCATCACGGCGGCGTGGTGCGGCTCGGCGATGCTGGTGCCCCAGAAGGCGACGAACGCCTTGCCGATGAAGCGGGGCGCGAGCAGAAAGCCGCTGGCCAGCGCGCCGATTGCGAGCACCACCAGCGGTGCCAGCATCACGGCCGGGCTTTCATGGGCGTGGGCCATGGTATCGGCCGGGCCGCGCGGTTTGCCGTGAAACACCAGCAGCATCAGCCGCACGATATAGAAGGCGGTCAGCCCGGCGCCGAGCGAGCCGGCGAGCCAGGCGAACAACGAGGTTGAGGTATGCTCGGCAAAGGCGGCGGCAAGAATGGCATCCTTCGAGAAGAACCCCGAGAACGGCGGAATCGCGGCCAGGGCCAATGAGCCGAACCACATGGTGACATAGGTGATCGGCAGCGTGCGCCACAGGCCGCCCATTTTGCGCACGTCCTGCTCATCGGCCAGCGCATGGATCACCGAACCGGCGCCGAGGAACAGCAGCGCCTTGAAGAAGGCGTGGTTGATCAGGTGAAACATCGCCGCCGGGGCCGCGCCGACGCCAACCGCGATGAACATGTAACCGAGCTGCGAACAGGTCGAATAGGCGATGATGCGCTTGATGTCGTTCTGCACGCAGCCGATCGTCGCGGCAAAAAACGCGGTGGCGGCACCGATGATGGTGATCACCTGCAGGGCAACCGGTGCAGCATCGATCAGCGGTGTCATCCGCACGGTCATGAACACGCCGGCGGTGACCATCGTGGCGGCATGGATCAGCGCGGAAATCGGCGTCGGGCCCTCCATCGCATCGGCGAGCCAGGTGTGCAGGAACAGCTGGGCGGATTTGCCCATGGCCCCGATGAACAGCAGGATCGCGATGACTTCGAGCACCGGCAGATCGGCACCGAACAGATGATACGTCGCACTGCGCGCCTGCGGCACCGCGGCGAAGATGGTGTCGAAACTGACGCTGTGGAATTGCAGCCAGGTGAGCGCGATGCCGACCGCAAAGAACAGATCACCGACGCGGTTGACGATGAACGCCTTGATCGCGGCCGCATTGGCGGCGGCGCGGTCGTACCAGTAGCCGATCAACAGATAGGACATCAGGCCCACACCTTCCCAGCCGAAGAACAGCTGGACCAGGTTGTTGGCGGTGACCAGCATCAGCATGGCGAAGGTGAACAGCGAGATGTAGACGAAAAAGCGCGGCTCGGTACGATCATGCGCCATGTAACCGACGCTATAGATATGGATCAGCGCGGACACAACCGTGACCATGCCGACCATCACCAGCGACAGCGTATCCTGGCGCAGCGCCCAGTGCGGGGTGAACTGGGCGACGTTTATCCAGGTGCCGAGCATCACCAGATGATCCGGCAGGTGCAGCACGAGATGGCGATAATCGGTGATGATGCCGGCCGCGGCGGCGATGATCAGGGAAACGACGCTGGCGCCGACGGCCAGCGTGCGGCCGGCGAAGGGGCGGAACAGGGCGGCGAGCAAGGCGCCGGCGAGCGGGGCCAGAACGGCAATGGCGGTGAACATATCAGCCCTTCATCAACGTGACGTCTTCGACCTCGATCGAGCCGCGATTGCGGAAATATACGACCACGATGGCAAGGCCGATCGCAGCCTCGGCCGCCGCGACCGAGAGCACGAACATGGTGAACACCTGGCCCATCATGTCGTGCAGCGCGGCCGAAAACGCGACGAAATTGATGTTGGCCGCCAGGAGGATCAACTCGATCGACATCATGATGACGATGACGTTCTTGCGGTTCAGGAAAATCCCGAAAATGCCGATGATCAGCAACAGGCCGGCGACGACCAGATAATGCGCGAGGCCGATGCTCATTGCGCGGTCTCCTTGTCGGGTTCGGCTTTGGTCGCGGCCGGCGTGATCTGGCGCGAACCATCGCCGAGTTTCATGTTCACCATGGTCAGGGTCTGCGCGATCGTCCGATCGTGCTGGCTGTGGATGTTCTGACGGCGCGGGCCGCGCCGATCGGTGTGGGTCAGCACGATGGCACCAACCATGGCGACCAGCAGCAGCAGCGCGACCAGTTCGAAGGCGAACATGTAGCGCGTGTAGATCAGGTCGCCGATTGCGTTGGTATTGGCAAGATGTTCGGGGGTGGGCACCAGCGTGGCGAGATGCGCCGCCGGGGCGATGGTCCAGTTGATCGCGGTGAGGCCGATTTCGACCATCAGGATGAAGCCGATGGTCAGGCCGAGCGGTGCGTAGCGCTGGAAGCCTTCGCGCAGGGCGGCGAAATCGACATCCAGCATCATCACGACGAACAGGAACAGCACGGCGACCGCGCCGACATAGACGATGACTAAGACCATGGCGAGGAATTCTGCACCGGCCAACACGAACAGGGCGGCGGCGTTGATGAAGGCGAGGATGAGGAACAGGACCGAATGCACCGGGTTGCGCGCGGTGATCACCATGCAGGCCGAAGCGAGCAGGATGCCGGCGAACACGTAGAATGCGATGGCGGAGATCATGCGCTGGGTTTACCGATACGGCGCATCGAGTTCGAGGCGCTTGGCCAGTTCGGGTTCCCAGCGATCGCCATTGTCGAGCAGTTTCGCCTTGTCATAGAGCAGTTCCTCGCGGGTTTCGGTCGCGAATTCGAAATTCGGGCCTTCGACGATCGCATCGACCGGGCAGGCTTCCTCGCATAGGCCACAATATATGCATTTCGTCATGTCGATATCGTAGCGCGTGGTGCGGCGCGAGCCATCGGCGCGGGGTTCGGCCTCGATGGTGATGGCCTGGGCCGGGCAGATCGCTTCGCATAATTTGCAGGCGATGCAGCGTTCCTCGCCATTGGGATACCGGCGCAGCGCGTGCTCGCCCTTGAAGCGCGGGCTGATCGCGTTTTTTTCGTATGGGTAATTCAGCGTCGCTTTGCGCTTGAAGAAATAGCGCAAGGTGATCGCCATGCCGGAGAGGATTTCCAGCAGCAGGAAGCTGCGGGCGGTGCGGTCTAGCAGGGGCATTGAGGATGCTTCCAGAATAGCGAAGGGAGAAGGACTTCTTTTTTTGTAAAAAAAGAAGCAAAAAAACTTTCGTGAATTGGGACTGTGCACGTGACAGCGCCCGTGCCCCAGCGAATAAAAGTTTTTTGCTTCTTTTTTACAAAAAAGAAGCCTTCTCTTTTCCCTGGCTCAAGCATGGGGCAACCATCCGAAAATCTCGAGTGCGCTCGCCGTGAGCACCAGCCAGCCGAGCGAGAGTGGCAGGAACACTTTCCAGCCGAGTTGCATGAGTTGGTCGTAGCGGAACCGCGGCAGGGTCGCGCGTACCCAGAGGAATACGAACAGGCAGACCGCGACTTTGAGGCTGAACCAGATCGGGCCGGGCACCCAGGTGAAGGGGATGAATGGGATGGGCGAGAGCCAGCCACCGAGGAACAGGATGGTGGTCATACCGCTCATCAGGATCATGTTCGCGTATTCGCCGAGGAAGAACAGCGCGAAGCTCATGGCGCTGTACTCGACGAAGAAGCCGGCGACGATTTCGCTCTCGCCTTCCGGCAGATCGAACGGGGCGCGGTTGGTCTCGGCCAGGCCGGAGATGAAGAATACGACCAGCATAGGCAGCAGCGGGATGGCGAACCAGATGTGGCGCTGGGCGAGCACGATGGCGTTGAGGTTGAGGCTGCCGGTGCAGACCAGGACCGACAGGATCACCAGGCCGATCGAGACCTCGTAGCTGACCATTTGCGCGGCACTGCGCATCGCACCCAGGAAGGCGAATTTCGAATTGCTCGCCCAACCCGCGATGATCACGCCATAGACGCCGAGGGAGGAGATGGCGAACAGATAGAGCATGCCGACATTGATGTTGGCGATCGCCCAATGGTCGTTCACCGGGATGACCGCCCAGGCGATGATGGCAAGGCCGAAGGTGATGACCGGGGCGAACAGGAACAGGTAGCGATTGGAGCCGTCAGGGATGATGGTTTCCTTGAACAGCATTTTGATCGCATCCGCGAAGGGCTGCCACAGGCCGAACGGTCCGGTGACGTTGGGGCCTTTGCGGAGTTGCACGGCGGCCAGCACCTTGCGTTCCGCATAGGTCAGGTAGGCGACGCCGATCAGCAGCGGGACGATCAACGCGAGGGATTTCAGCAGGGTCAGGATCAGGATGCCGAAATCGGTAGCGAAAAATCCGGTTGCCATGCCCCTACTCCGCCGCCTGCTGCACAGGTGCGGGCATGGCAGGGGGCAGGATGTCGGTCACGCATTTCGCCATAGTCGGGCTGGCGCGGCTGATCGGGTCGGTCTGGTAATAGGTGGCGAAGGCCGCGGTGAATTTCGCATCGCTCAGTTGGCCGCTGTCGCCCTTCGGTGTCAGACCCACCTGAGGTGCGATGCGACGCACCGTATCGGGGCTGGCGAACACCGGGTTCGCCTCGCCCATCCGCCGGCGCAGCGTCTCGATATCGTCATAAGGCAGCGGCTTGCCGACCAGGGCGCTGACGGCACGCAGAATGGTCCAATCCTCGCGCGCTTCGCCGGGTGGGAAAATCGCGCGCTGGGCGAGTTGCACGCGCCCTTCGGTGTTGACGTAGGTGCCGGGCTTTTCGGTATAGGCGGCGCCGGGCAGAATGATATCGGCACGCGCCGCGCCCCGATCGCCGTGATGCCCCTGATAGATCACGAAAACATCCGGCGGCAGTGCGGCCATGTCGATTTCATCGGCACCGAGCAGCCACAGCACATCGACCCCGCCCGCCACCATGCGGGCGATATCCTTGCCGCCGTCAGCCGGCACGAACCCAAGATCGAGCCCGCCGACCCGCGCTGCCGCGTTATGTAGCACGTTGAAACCCTGCCAGTCAGCGGTCAGCGCCCCGGCGGCCTCGGCAATTTGCCAACAGGCGGCGAATACCGCCGCACCATCTGGCCGGGCGAGCGCCTGTTGGCCGATGATCACCAGGGGCTTCTTCGCCGCCGCCAGCTTCACGGTAAACTCATGCGCGGGATCGAGCAGCGCGCGCAACGCCGCGCCATCCTCGCCCAGATGGGTGCAGCCGTAGGCGATATCGGCGTACGGCCCGATCAGGCCGGCGACGAAACCGGTGTTTTCAACCCAGCGGCGGCGGATGCGCGCATTCAGCACCGGCGCTTCGCGGCGCGGATCGACGCCGACGAACAGCACGGCGTCTGCCTCGTCGATCCCCTCGATCGTGGTGTTGAACAGATAGAAAGCACGGTTGCCGGCATCGAGCGCAGCACCATCCTGGCGGCAATCGAGATTGGGCGAACCGAGCCCGACCAGCAGATCCTTCAGCGCCATCATGCTCTCGGCATCGCACAGATTGCCGGCGATCGCGCCGATCCGCCCGGGTTCGGCACCGTTCAGCCGCGCTGCCACGGCGGACAGCGCGGCATCCCAGGTCGCCGGCTGCAATTTGCCGTTCTGCCTGATCCATGGCCGATCGAGCCGTTTGCGCTTCAGCCCGTCGATCGCGAATCGCGATTTATCGGCCAGCCATTCCTCGTTCACCGCATCATTGATGCGCGGCAGCACGCGCAGCACTTCGCTGCCGCGGGCATCGATGCGGATATTGGTGCCAACGGCGTCGAACACATCGATACTGTCGGTCTTGCGAAGTTCCCAGGTGCGGGCAATGAAGGCGTAGGGCTTGGCGGTCAGCGCGCCGACCGGGCAGAGATCGATGATATTGCCAGATAATTCCGAGGTCAGGCCGCGCTCGACATAATTGGTGATTTCCATGGTTTCGCCGCGCGAGGTGGCACCCAGTTCGGGTACACCGGCGACTTCGGAGAGAAACCGCACGCAGCGCGTGCACTGAATGCAGCGGGTCATCACGGTTTTGACCAGCGGGCCGAAATTCTTGTCGGTCACCGCGCGCTTGTTTTCGTGATAGCGCGTGTGATCGCGGCCGTAACCGACCGCCTCATCTTGCAGATCGCACTCGCCGCCCTGGTCGCAGATCGGGCAGTCGAGCGGGTGGTTGATCAGCAGGAATTCCATCACGTTGCGGCGTGACTGACGCACTTTTTCGGTATCGGTGAAAATCACCATGCCCTCGCCGACCGGCTGACCGCAGGAGGCCACCGGCTTCGGCATTTTTTCAATTTCGACCAGGCACATCCGGCAGTTACCGGCGATCGACAGCCGATCGTGGTAGCAGAAACGCGGAATTTCCTTGCCAGCGGCCTCGGCGGCCTGCAGCACGGTGAAGCCGTTGGGAACTTCGAGTTCGATCCCGTCGACGGTAACCTTGGGCATCAGCGCTGGCTCCGGTAGGCGGCGAGCAGTTTTTCGACCTCGATGCCGTCAATCTTCATGCCCGCCAGCGTGCAGTTGGAAATCATCACGCCAGACAGATCGACCTGATCGATGACGGCGCCGGCCAGCGAGACGTCCTGGAAGCGGGCGCCGGACATATTGGCGTCCGTGACCACCATGCCTGGCAGCAGCGCATCCTCGATCCGCGCGCCGGACAGATCGACTGCGTGGAACGTCACGCCGGACATGTTGACATCGGTAAACCGCGCGCCGGCCATGCCGGCGTCGTTGAAGCTGACCCGCTCCAGCTTGACCATCTCGAACACCGAATCGGAGATGTCGGATGAGGCGATCTGCAGGGCTTCGTTCAATTCACTGTGCTGCATGGCCGAACTCCGTCATTCCGCTGCGATTTTTGGTGCCGTGCGCGCCTTGTAGTCCGCGATCCGCTGTTCGACCACCGGGCGGAAATGGCGCAGCAGGCCCTGGATCGGCCATGCCGCGGCATCGGCCAGCATGCAGATCGTATGACCTTCGAGTTGCTTGGTGATCTGTTCCATCAGGTCGATCTCGGCAAATTCCGCGCGGCCTTCGGACATGCGGTTCATCATCCGCATCAACCAGCCGGTGCCCTCGCGACACGGCGTGCACTGGCCGCAGCTTTCATGCTTGTAGAAGGCCGATATCCGGGCGATCGCGCGGATCAGATCGGTCGATTTATCCATCACGATCACCGCGGCCGTGCCGAGGCTGCTGCCGGCTTCGCGCAGGCTGTCGAAATCCATCAGCACGGTGTCGCAGACCGATTTCGGGATCATCGGAACCGAGGACCCACCCGGGATCACCGCGAGCAGATTATCCCATCCGCCGCGCACGCCGCCAGCGTGGCGCTCGATCAAATCGCGCAGCGGCAGGCCGAGTTCGTCCTCGACCGTGCAGGGTTTATTGACGTGGCCGGAGATGCAGTAGAGCTTGGTGCCCGAATTCTTCGGCCGGCCGAGTGCGGAAAACCAACCCGCCCCCCGGCGCAGAATGGTCGAGACGCAGGATATCGATTCGACATTGTTCACGGTAGTCGGGCAGCCATACACGCCCATCGCCGCCGGGAACGGCGGCTTCATGCGCGGCAGGCCTTTCTTGCCCTCCAGGCTCTCAAGCAAAGCCGACTCCTCGCCGCAGATGTAAGCACCGCCGCCACGATGGATCGTGATGTCGAACGCCCATCCCGAACCGCAGGCATCAGGCCCGATCAGCCCGGCCTCGCGCGCTTCATCGACGGCTGCCTGCAGGTGCAGGTATTCGTTGTAATATTCGCCCCGAATATAAATGAACGCCTGGTGCGCGCCCATTGCGAAACTCGCGATCAGGCAGCCTTCGACCAGCTTGTGGGGATCATGGCGGATGATATCGCGATCCTTGCAGGTACCGGGCTCGCTCTCATCGGCGTTGACCACCAGATAGCTCGGCCGGCCATCGCTCGCTTTCGGCATGAACGACCATTTCAGCCCGACCTCTTCGATGATCGCATCGCGACCGCGCGCCAGAATATCCGCCGTGCCATCCCAGTCGCCGCGGGCCCGGGCACCGGCGAGGCGCCAATCATGGATGCCGTAGAGATTGGTGAAAATCCGGTCCTTGTCGCTCAGCATCAGGAATCTGCTCCGGTGTCGTGCTTGGTCACATCGGCGAACAGGGTGGTGCGGCCGCCTTCCGGCGCCGAATTCTGCCGGCCGATGGTCGAGCCGGGTTTCGGCGCGTCGCCGCGCCGGAAGGCTTCGAGCAGGGCTTCGGTGCGCGCGCCGTCGAGGTCTTCATAGTAATCATCGTTGATCACCAGCACCGGCGCGTTGACGCAGGCGCCAACGCATTCAAGCTCTTCCATGCTGAACATGTCGCCATGGGTGGCGACGGCGTGCCGGCAGGCATCGAGCACCGCATCCGACCCGCGCAGCCAGCACGGCGTGGTGGTGCAGACCTGGAGGTGGAATTTCTGCACCGGCTTGAGGTGGAACATGGTGTAGAAGGTCGCGACCTCATACACGCGCATCCGCGGCATCGCGAGGCGATCGGCGACAACGTCCATCGCCGCGCGCGGCACCCAGGCGTGATCAGTCAGGCGGGCCATCTGCCGCTGTACCAGATCAAGCAGCGGCATCACCGCGCTCGCCTGCCGTCCGGCTGGGTATTTGGCGATGATGCCCGGAATTTTTGCCTCGCTCACATCGTCGAAGCTGAAGGTTTCGGTCGTCATGTCGTTCATCGCTTAGCGGTCCACTTCGCCGAACACGATATCGATCGAACCGAGTACCGCGATGGCATCGGCCAGCAAATGGCCTTTCGACATCATTTCAAGCGCCTGCAAATGCGAAAACCCGGTCGCGCGGATCTTGCAGCGGTAGGGGTGGTTCGTACCATCCGCGATCAGATACACGCCGAACTCGCCCTTGGGAGCTTCCACCGCCGTATAGGTGGTGCCCGCCGGCACATGGTAGCCTTCGGTATAGAGTTTGAAATGATGGATCAGCGCCTCCATCGAGCGCTTCATTTCAGCGCGCTTTGGCGGGGTGATCTTGTTGTCCTGCACCTTCACGGGGCCCTGCGGCATTTTCTGTAACGCCTGGCGAATGATTTTGAGGCTCTCGCCCATTTCATTGATGCGGACGAGATACCGATCGAAACAATCGCCATGGCGGCCGACCGGAATATCGAACTCGACCTCGCCATATTTATCGTATGGCTGCGCGCGGCGCAGATCCCACGCGATGCCGGCGGCGCGGAGGTTGGGTCCGGAGAACCCCATGCCTAGCGCGTCCTCGGCGGAGATGATGCCGATATCGACCAGGCGCTGGCGAAAGATGCGGTTATCGTTCAGCAAATTCTGCAGATCGGCGAGGAATTTCGGGAAGGTTTCGCTCCAAGCCCAGATTTCGTCGGCGAGTCCGGCCGGCAGATCCTTCGAAACGCCGCCAGGGCGGAAGTAATTGGCGTGGAACCGCGCGCCTGAGACCGCCTCGTGGAAGGTCAGCAGCTTCTCGCGCTCTTCGTAGCCCCACAGACTGGGTGACTGGGCACCGATATCGAGCGCCAGATGCACGATCGTGAGCAGATGGTTCAAGACGCGGGTAATTTCGGAGAATAATACCCGAATCCACTGCCCCCGATCCGGCACAGTGATGCCCAGCAGTTTTTCGGTGGCCAGCGCAAAGGCATGTTCGCAGCACATCGGCGAGACGTAATCGAGCCGGTCGAAATACGGCACCGCCTGGAGGTAGGATTTGTACTCGATCAATTTCTCGGTGCCGCGATGCAGCAGGCCGATGTGCGGATCGGCGCGGGTGACCGTTTCGCCCTCGAGTTCCATGATCAGCCGCAGCACGCCGTGCGTCGCCGGATGCTGCGGCCCGACATTGACGGTATGGCGTTCGAGATCGAGCGTCCGCAACGCCCGGCCGGGGGCCGCCTCGTGCAATCCGCCGCTCATGGCTTCACCGCCGGCGCGCTCGTTGCCGGCCGATGCGCTTTTTCATCGCCGGGCAGCGTGGTCATGGCTTCCCAGGGCGAGAGGAAGTCGAAATTGCGGAACTCCTGGGTCAACGCGACTTTTTCATAGACCACGCGCTTCTGCTCTTCATCGTAGCGGAGTTCGACATGACCGGTAAGCGGGAAATCCTTGCGGAGCGGATGGCCTTCGAACCCATAGTCCGACACGATCCGCCGATGATCGGCCAGACCATCGAAAGTGACGCCGAACAGATCGAACACTTCGCGCTCCCACCAGGCGGTACCCGGCCAGATTCCGGTGACGCTGGGGACCGAGGCGGTTTCATCGGTGCTGACGATCACCCGCAGCCGGTCGTTCCGCGTCACCGACAACAAATTATAGACAACATCGAACCGCTCTTCGCGCTGCGGCCAGTCGACGCCGCACACATCCATGCATTGCTCGAAGGCGAATCGGGCATCATGGCGCAGTACGGTCATCAAGGCTGCCAGATCGCCGCGATTCGCGTGCAGGATTCGCTCGTCACGCTCCATGATCACCGACGTCACGCCCGGCAGGGTGCCAAGCGCCACCGCGAACGGATCAAGCGCCGGGGCGTCGGGTGCGGATACCTCTGGTGTGGTGGCGTCACTCACGGAAAATCGTCCCGGTGCGGCGGATTTTTTTCTGGAGCTGCATGATGCCGTAGACCAGCGCCTCGGCGGTCGGCGGGCAGCCGGGCACGTAAATATCGACCGGCACGATCCGGTCGCAGCCGCGCACCACCGAGTAGGAAAAATGATAGTAGCCGCCGCCATTGGCGCAGCTGCCCATCGAGATGACCCACCTTGGCTCGGGCATCTGATCGTACACTTTGCGCAGGGCGGGCGCCATTTTGTTGGTCAGCGTGCCGGCGACGATCATGACATCGCTCTGCCGCGGCGAATTGCGCGGGATGATGCCGAATCGGTCGAGGTCCCAGCGCGGCATATAGGCATGGATCATCTCAACGGCGCAGCAGGCGAGACCGAACGTCATCGGCCATAGGCTGCCGGTGCGGGCCCAGTTCACCAATTTATCGAGATTGGCGACTACAAACCCTTTGCCGGCGATTTCACCGGTGATACCGCGGATCACCGCGTCCTGTTCGGCACCGGGCGCGAGCGCTTCGCGGTTCCAGGCGATTTCGGGTTGCTGCACGGCGTTCATCTCATGCTTTCCGATCAGACCGCTATCCGGCCAATAACCATAATCCTGCGTGATCTCCCGGCGCCGCGTGGCGTGGAGCGTCTGGGCTTATTGCCGACCGTCTATTCCCAGTCGAGAGCGCCCTTGCGCCATTCATAGATAAACCCGACCACGAGAATTGCGAGGAACCCCGTCATCGACCAGAAGCCGAGCATGCCGATATGCGACAGGCTCACGGCCCAGGGAAACAGGAACGCAACCTCGACATCGAAAATAATGAACAGGATGGCGACCAGGTAATAGCGAACGTCGAATTTGCGGCGGGCATCGCCGAACGGCTCGAACCCGCATTCGTAAGCGCTGAGTTTTTCGCCGTAGGGATTCTGCCGGGCCACCAGCAGGGAGCCGATCACGAACGCCGCGCCAATCAAGCCCGCAATGCCGAGGAAAACCAGGATCGGAAAATAGTTCATCAAGCTCGGCTGCATCGCGGTCCGCCTTTGTCATGCCCCAAGATTACGCCCGTATCGCCTAACGCGCGATTACCGACGCCCAGCATCGTCTGCTTTCCACTTGTCGTATCGCGCATGCAACAGGTCAAGCCCGCTTGCGCGCATCGATACGTCCTTCCTCCGAACGTGATCCATCAGCATTAAGCAAAAGATAGTTGTCACTAAACCAAAAACTGGCGCGAGTGACGGGGCTCGAACCCGCGACCTCCGGCGTGACAGGCCGGCGCTCTAACCAACTGAGCTACACCCGCGTCGTTGGCGTGCTCGTAACGCGCCGACCTGGAGGCGTCAAGCGGGACCGGAAACTTACGGCGCGGTGACCGCACCACCGATGGCGCCGGCACCGCCGCCGATCAGAGCACCGGTAGCAGGCTTACCGCCAGTAAGGGCGGAAATGCCCGCGCCTGCACCGGCACCGAGCACACCCCCGCTTAACGCGCGGCTACCGGGCGTGTTGCCGCAAGCGGCCAACCCGAGAACGAGTCCCAGGGCCAGCAGCGGTTTGATGGTTTTCAGCATATGGAATCCTCCATTGAGTTGATCACGATGGAGAGATGGGGATGCAACCTTTCTCGCATCCATCCGGAAGATGAACGATGCGTCAGGCTGAGTCCAGATATGTCAAGGAGTAACAATAATCGTATGGGCGGTGACGGGATCGAACCGCCGACCCTCTCGGTGTAAACGAGACGCTCTACCGCTGAGCTAACCGCCCGAAAAGACGGCCTGCTGAGTGCAGCGCCGCCGTTTTGACTTCGTGAGCATAGAATTAGGACTGCCGGCTTATCCAGCCAGAAGTTATCCGATTAGTTGACAGCGTCTTTCAGGGTCTTGCCGGGCTTAAACCGCACGGATGTCGACGCTGGGATTTTGATTTCTTCGCCGGTGCGCGGATTACGGCCGATGCCGGCCTTGCGCTCAGCAGTGCCGAACGTTCCAAAGCCCACCAGGCGCACTTCCTGCTTCTGCTTCAATGCAGATTCGATAGCGGCGAACACAGCGTCGACGACCTCGGTCGCCTTGGCTTTGGAAAGATCGGTCTGTTCCGCCACGTCGGCGACTAGATCCATTTTATTCACGGGGTGGTCTCCCAGTTGTAAAATTAAACAGCACTCTGACCGGGCAGGAGTAGCCCTGCCCATGATGTACTGCGTCCGATTCGGTGGTCGCACACTAGAAGGGCCGGTTCACACTCGTCAACGAAGACGAAGCAGAAACCGGCCCCATGACAGTCATTTAAGCCAGCTTTTTTTGCTGGCTTTCATGCGCCTAGCTCAATGTGGCAATGCGGTCCCGACAGTCTCGGCTGGGCGCTGCGCGATCGGCTCGACCGGCTCTTCCCACTCGATCGGTTCGAGCTTCCGCACCAACGCTTGCGCAATCACGTCATCCACATGGGATACAGGGATGATTTTCAACGATTTTTTGACATTGTCTGGAATCTCGGCAAGATCTTTCTCGTTGTCCTTCGGAATCAGGACCGTGGTGATGCCAGCACGCAGGGCAGCCAGCAGCTTCTCCTTCAACCCGCCGATCGGCAAAACCCTGCCGCGCAGCGTGATTTCGCCGGTCATGGCGATATCCTTGCGCACCGGCACGCCGGTCAAGGCAGAAATAATCGACACGGCCATGGCAATGCCGGCGGACGGACCATCCTTGGGGGTGGCACCTTCCGGAACATGCACATGAATGTCACGTTTCTCGAACAGTGGCGGCTTGATGCCGAAGCTGATCGAGCGTGACCGGATGTAGGAAATCGCGGCCGAAACACTCTCCTGCATCACATCGCCGAGCTTGCCGGTCTGCTTGACATTGCCCTTGCCGGGCAGCAGCACGCTTTCGATCGTCAGAATTTCGCCGCCCACTTCGGTCCAGGCAAGGCCGGTCACGACACCCACCATATCCTCCGCCTCGGTCTCGCCGAAGCGGAATCGCGGCACACCGGCAAACGCTTCGAGATTCTTCGCGGTCACAGCTACCTTGGTCACTTTCTTGGTGACGATTTCCTTGACCGATTTGCGCGCGGATCAATTCGCGTATCGCGTCATCCGAGACCGACCACTCGCCTTGCTTCAGCCCATGCGCTTCGGCCTGTTTTTCGACCAGATGGCGCTTCGCGATCTCGACCTTTTCATCCTCGGTATAGCCGGGGATGCGAATGATCTCCATGCGGTCGAGCAGCGGTTGCGGCATCCGCAGGGAATTGGCCGTGGTCACGAACATCACGTCCGACAGATCGTAATCGACCTCCAGATAGTGATCATTGAACGTCGCGTTCTGTTCGGGATCGAGTACTTCGAGCAAGGCCGAGGTCGGATCGCCCCGCCAATCTGCGCCGAGCTTGTCGATTTCATCGAGCAGGAACAACGGGTTGGAAGTTTTTGCCTTCTTCATGCCCTGAATGACCTTACCGGGCATCGAGCCGATATAGGTCCGGCGATGACCGCGGATTTCCGCCTCATCGCGCATGCCGCCCAGCGACATCCGCACGAAATTACGCCCCGTCGCTTTCGCGATCGACTTGCCGAGCGAGGTTTTGCCGACACCAGGAGGCCCGACCAGGCACAGAATCGGCCCGCGCAGCTTCGGACTGCGCGACTGCACGGCCAGATACTCGATGATGCGTTCCTTGACCTTCTCAAGCCCGTAATGATCGCCGTCGAGCACCCGCTCGGCCTCGATCACGTCGTTCTTGATCTTCGCACGCTTTTTCCACGGGATGTCCAGCAACCAGTCGAGATAGTTGCGCACGACGGTCGCTTCCGCGCTCATCGGGCTCATCGTCTTGAGTTTTTTCAGCTCGGCGGTCGCCTTTTCACGGGCTTCCTTGGTCAGCTTGAGCGTCTTGATCTTTTCCTCGAGCTCGGCGGTTTCGTCCTTGCCTTCCTCGCCCTCGCCCAATTCCTTCTGGATCGCCTTGAGTTGCTCGTTGAGGTAATATTCGCGCTGGGTCTTCTCCATCTGGCGCTTGACCCGGTTGCGGATGCGCTTTTCGACCTGCAGAACACCGATTTCGGCTTCCATATGGGCGAACACGCGCTCAAGCCGCTCGGCGACCGAGGCGGTTTCCAGCAATTCCTGCTTGTCGGAAATCTTCAGGCCGAGATGGCTCGCAATCGTATCGGCCAGCTTCGAGGAATCGTCGATCTGGTTGATCGATACCAGCACCTCCGGCGCGATCTTTTTGTTCAGCTTGATATATTGCTCGAACTGGGTCACCACGCCGCGCGCCAGCCCCTCAGTTTCCTTGGAGTGATCGACGATAT
Organism: Acidiphilium sp. 34-64-41; assembly: GCF_002282635.1. Lineage (NCBI taxonomy): Bacteria > Pseudomonadati > Pseudomonadota > Alphaproteobacteria > Acetobacterales > Acidocellaceae > Acidiphilium > Acidiphilium sp. 34-64-41. Next base: position 61,701 of record NZ_NCJX01000001.1, read on the forward strand.
CGTCGAGCGTCTCGGCCAGAACCTCGAAATGGCTGTCGATTTCGTTGTAGCCGGTGATCCGAGCCCGACGCACACCCTCGACCAGCACCTTGACCGTGCCGTCCGGCAGTTTCAGCAATTGCAACACTGTGGACACAGTGCCGACGTCGTAGATGTCGGACGCAGCGGGATCGTCCTGCTGCGCATTACGCTGGGCAACCAGGAGGATCTGCTTGTCCTCCTTCATCACGCCCTCGAGAGCGCGGACCGATTTTTCACGGCCGACGAACAGCGGCACGATCATATGAGGAAACACAACGATATCGCGCAACGGCAACACCGACAGCGCTTCACCGGCGATCACCACGGGCAGCTTTGCTTTCGCACCCGCAGGCTTGGTTTTCTTGGGATTGGTCTCTGACATCAGACTACCTTTCGTAAGCCACGATCCCTGCCCGACTGCGGCACAGGGAACGGTGCCGGTTGATCCGGCCACATAGGCGATATGGGGTTAGGTTTTCGTTAACGCAACAGCATTCACCTCGCCGGGCCCCGCATGCCGGCCCATTGCCGTCGACGTACCGGTGCTGGACAGCCGGCTTACCGATCAAGAAGCGGTCTCGGCCCGTTCTTTGCCGTGGATGAACAGTGGCTCGGCCCGACCTTCGGCCACCTCGCCATTGATCACCACCTCTTCGACACTGTCGAGCCCCGGAAGATCGAACATGGTGGCCAGCAAGATCTGCTCCATGATCGACCGCAGACCGCGGGCGCCGGTCTTGCGCTGAATGGCGCGTGAGGCGACGACGCGGAGCGCGTCTTCGGTGAAATTGAGCTTGACGCCTTCCATCTCGAACAACCGGCCATATTGCTTGACCAACGCATTCTTCGGCTTGCTCAAAATCTCGATCAACGCCACCTCGTCCAGATCCTCGAGCGTGGCGACGACCGGTAGACGACCGATGAACTCGGGGATCAGGCCGAACTTGAGCAGATCCTCAGGCTCAACCTCGCGCAGCACCGCCCCCGTGCGCCGCTCACTCGGATCGCGCACATCGGCACCGAAGCCGATGCCCGACCCCTTGCCGCGCTGGGAAATGATCTTTTCGAGGCCGGAAAAGGCACCGCCGCAGATGAACAGGATGTTGGTGGTATCGACCTGGAGGAATTCCTGCTGCGGGTGCTTGCGCCCGCCCTGCGGCGGCACCGAGGCAACGGTGCCTTCCATGATTTTCAACAGGGCCTGTTGCACACCCTCGCCCGATACATCCCGGGTAATTGAGGGATTGTCCGATTTGCGGCTGATCTTGTCGACTTCATCAATATAGACGATGCCGCGCTGCGCCCGCTCGACATTGTAGTCCGCCGCCTGCAGCAGCTTGAGGATGATGTTCTCGACATCCTCACCCACGTAACCCGCTTCGGTCAGCGTGGTCGCATCCGCCATGGTGAACGGAACATCGAGAATCCGCGCCAGAGTCTGTGCCAGCAGGGTTTTGCCGGAACCGGTCGGGCCGAGCAGCAGAATGTTCGACTTGGCGATCTCGATGTCGTTGTTCTTCTGGGCGTGGGCCAGACGCTTGTAATGGTTGTGGACCGCGACGCTCAGAACCTTCTTCGCCTGGTCCTGGCCGATCACATAGTCATCGAGCACCTTGCAGATCTCGCGCGGCGTCGGGACGCCGTCGCGGGTTTTGACCAGGTGCGTCCGGTTGTCCTCGCGAATGATATCCATGCACAGTTCGACGCATTCATTGCAGATGAATACGGTCGGTCCCGCGATCAGCTTGATCACTTCATGCTGCGACTTGCCGCAGAACGAGCAATATAATGTGTTCTTCGAATCTCCGGACTTAGTGCTCATCGACGCTCCAGCAGCGCCCCAGGAAGTGTGGCGCTTTAATCATCGCGGGAAGACTAGACCCCAACTCGGGATCATACAAGCATTCTGATGCGGCGTGTCGCAGGAATGCAACACAGCCGCGTCAGCAATGCGCGATCAGGCCGCCTCTTTCTTGGCATCCTTGCTTGCGGAGTCGGACGGGCCGGTGGGTTTATGCGCCATCACCTCATCCACCAGGCCGAAAACCTTCGCCTCATCGGCCGACATGAAGCGGTCACGCTCCAGCGCGCTCTCGATATCCTCGAGCGTCTGACCCGTGTGCGTCACATAGATATCGTTCAGGCGCCGGCGCAGCGTCAGGATCTCGCGGGCCTGAATTTCGATATCGGCGGCCTGCCCCTGGGCGCCACCCGAGGGCTGATGCACCATGATGCGTGAATTCGGCAGAGCGTAGCGCTTGCCCTTCTCGCCTGCGGCGAGCAGCAGGCTGCCCATCGATGCCGCCTGACCGATACACACCGTCGAAACCGGCGATTTGATGTATTGCATCGTGTCATAAATCGCGAGGCCGGCCGAAACAACGCCGCCCGGACTATTGATATAGAAGGAAATATCCTTCGACGGGTTTTCACTCTCCAGAAACAGCAACTGCGCCGAGATCAGTGAGCCGACCTGGTCGTAGACGGTGCCGGTGAGGAAAATGATACGCTCTTTGAGCAGGCGCGAGAAAATATCGTAGGAGCGTTCACCGCGGGCGGTCTGTTCGACGACCATCGGCACCAGGCTGTTCATGTAGTATTCGGTCGGATCGCGGTCCATCGGCGTCTGTCTCCTGGTCGCGGGCCGGGATGACCGCGCCCGCATGAAAATCCACTCCTGCCGGTCGTGGTTCCGCCTCACCGAGGCCGGAACCATGATCGCAGGTTTTTAAGATGAGCCGAGATCGGGCTGTCGTAAACCCCCCATGCTGGGGCGGATCACTCTTCGTCGTCGGCGAACAACACCTCGGTCGTGACTTCCTGGTCGGTCACGGTGGCGAGTTCGAGCGCGTGATCCACCACTTTATCCTCAAAAATCGGCCCGCGCAGACGATCCATCGCGCGGGGATTTTTCTGGTAGAAATCGATGATCATCTTTTCCTGGCCAGGGAATTGCTGCATTTCGTTAATCATCGCGCGACGCAGGTCCTGCTCTGTTACCTGAACATTGGTGCTGCGGCCGATCTCGGCAACGAGAAGGCCGAGTCGTACCCGTCGATCCGCGATGGCGCGATATTCGGCGCGCAATGTCTCTTCGTCCTTGGCGGCATCTTCCGCATCGAGCCGTCCGCCGGCCCGTTCGGCCTCGACCTGGCGCCAGATTTCGGCGAATTCCGCCTCAACCAAGGTTTCCGGCGCGGCAAAATCGGCCTGCTTGGCAAGTTCATCGAGCAGGGCGCGCTTCACCTTCATGCGGCTGGCGCCGGAGCGCTGCTGTTCGAGCCGATCCTTGAAGAATTTACGGAATTCCTCGAGAGTTTCAAAGCCGTTGGTCTCGGCGAACGCATCGTCGATCACGACCGGGGTCTTCTGTTTCAACGCCTTCACCGTGATGTCGAACGTGACATCTTTGCCCGCCAAATTGGCGGCATGATATTCGGTCGGGAACGTCACATTGATGACTTTCTCCTCGCCGACCGACATGCCCTCGATCTGCTCGGCGAATCCGGGAATGAAGCCGGAACCACCGATTTCAACGTCAGAATCCTGCGCGGCCCCGCCGTCGAACGGCGTGCCCTCGAGCTTGCCCAGGAAATCGACCGTCACGACATCTCCGCTCACTGCCGGGCGAACCTCTTCAACGGGCACCAGAGTCGCGCGCTGATCGGCGAATTTGGCAATCGCCTCGTCGACTTCGGCATCGGTAACCGGCGCGACCGGACGGGTCAGCGTCAGCGATTTGAGGTCGGGCAGCGTCACGTCCGGCAGTACTTCCATTTCGATCTTGAACTCAAGATCGGCCTCGGTGCCAGCGTTGACGACTTCAACCTTGGGCGACACCGCGGGGCGCAGACTGCGCTCGGCCATCATTTTATCGGTGGCATCGTTCACCGAGGCTTCGAGCACCTCGGCGGCGACGGCCTCGCCGAAGCGCTTGCGCACCATCGACAGCGGCACCTTGCCCGGACGAAACCCCGGCATCTGCATCGTCTTTGACAATTCGGCGAGGCGCTTGTCGCGCTTTTCGCTCAAATCGCTGCCGGGAATGACCACGGTGAAGTTGCGCTTCAGCCCATCGGTCAGCGTTTCGGTAACCTGCATGTCCAACAAAATCCTTACGTTACGCCATCTTGTGATCGCCGCGATGAACCACGGCCTCGGTATCGCAGCACCTTGCGGAGCCTTCATTCATACGGGCGGAGGGATTTGAACCCCCACAGCTCACGCCACCAGAACCTAAATCTGGCGTGTCTACCAATTCCACCACGCCCGCGCCTAGCCAAACTCATCGCCCCGCGCCCAGACGGACGCAGGAGTACAGCGGCGGCACCTAGCGCGGATTGGCACATTCGACAAGCAGGGGATGACCGAGCGAGCGCCCGCGCGCATGAGGCAAGCGGGCGGTTCGTTGGTGTGACGCGAAACAGAGCCGCGCCACCTTCGTTCGCTCCGTTTAAACTGCTGCGCGATCGCGCGCTGCATCCTCCGGCCGGTCGGCCAGCGAGGCAATCAGCGCGCTGCGCAACTGGGCCAGTTTGCGTTCGTTTTCCACCTTCAGGCCAAACACGTCCTTGACGTAGAACACGTCGACCGCGCGAACGCCGTATGTAGTGATGTGGGCCGAGGCGATCTGCAGCCCCTGCCCGCTGATCGCCGCCGTGACATCGTGCAGCAGTCCAGGCCGGTCGCGGCCGTTTACCTCAATCACGGTATGGCGATTCGATGCGCTGTTATCGACCACCACACGCGGCGGCACATGGATCGCACGCATCCGCCCGCCCACCACGGTGCGGCCGGCCTTGCGAATTTCGGCTGAAAGCCGCAACCGGCCGGACAGCACCTGTTCAATCAGAGCGGAGACGCGCGCTAGCCGGTGTGGCGCATCGAGCGGTCCGCCCCCGGCATCCTGGATCCAGAACGTATCGAGTGCCATGCCATCGGTCATCGTGTGGATACGCGCATCGACGATCGAAGCGCCGGCGACCGCGAGCGCCCCGGCGATCCGGCTGAATAGACCTGCATGATCGGCGGTATAGACCACGACCTCGGTCACGGCACGGGCTGGCAGGGGGATCGTTGCCACCACCAGCGGCAGGTTGCGAATGCGGGCATCGCGGATCAGGCGGCCATGGCGGGCGATGCTGTCAGGGTCGAAGCCCAGCCAATAGCCGGGATAGCCCATGCCCAGAAACTGCTCGCGATCGGCGGCCGACCAATCGGCGAGCGATTCACCGACCATTTGCTTGACGCGAGCGACCCGAACATCCCGCTCGGTGGTGGCCAGCCCGCCTTCGAGCACCTCGGCGACACGGGCGTAAATTTCGCGCAGCAAGGTGGCCTTCCAACCGTTCCACACCTTGGGCGACACGGCGCGGATATCTGCGCAGGTCAGGATCAGGAGCAGGCGGAGGCGTTCGGGCGACTGCACCACATCCGCCACATCGAGAATGGTCTTCGGGTCATCGATATCGCGGGAAAACGCGGTCTGGCTCAGCAGCAGGTGATGCAGCACCAACCAGGAGACCATTTCGGTCTCCTCAGGCTCGAGACCCAGCGCCGGGCCGATGCTCAGGGCGAGTTCGGCGCCGATTTCGGAATGGTCGCCCCCCCTGCCCTTCGCGATATCGTGGATGAGCAGCGCGACATACAAGGCGCGGCGGGATTGCAGATGCTGCGCGATGCCGCTGGCGACCGGCAGCGTTTCCGACAGATCCCCCCGCTCAACCGCGTTGAGCACGCTGATCGCGTGGATCGTATGCATGTCGACCGTGTAGACATGATAGGAATCGAACTGCATCTGGCCGACGATGCGGCGCCAGTCGGGCAGATAGCGCCCCAGGGCGCCGGTTTCGTTGAGGATGGTCAGCCAGGTCGCACCATCGGAGGCGGGTTCGGTCGCGCCGCACAGCAGATCAAGAAACAACGCCGCCGCGGCCGGATTGCCGCGCAACTCGGCGGTTCGTCGCGCACCGCGGATCATTGCGCGCAAAGCCAGCGGGTGCAGCGCCAGCGCGCGGTCGCGCGCAAAGCGCAGAATACGGAACAATTGCAGCGGCTCGGCCATCGGCTCGCGGCCCGGCGCGAACAAAATCCTGCCGTCGGCGAGGACGAAGCCGGCATCGGCCAGTTCCGAATCGGTCGCCGCCGCAATTGCGGGTGGCCCAAGGGCTGCGCGGATGACCGCGGGTTCCAGCACGCCGGTAACACGCGCAACCTCGCGAACCACCAGGAAATAGTGGCGCATGAAACGTTCCACGCCGTCCTGCCGGCCGTGACGCGTGTAGCCCATGCGCGCGCCGATCACCGGCTGCAGATCGAAGGTGAGGCGCTCCTCGGCGCGGCCCGCGACGTAATGAAGGTGAAACCGCACGGTCCACAGATAATCCCACGCCCGTTTGCAGGCCCGCGCCTCGGTTTCGCTGAGAATACCGCCGCCGGGCGCGGTCGGGCCCACCAGCTCGGTCATTGCGAAGGTGCCGAACACGTAGCGGGCAACCCAGTACAGCGTCTGAAGGTCGCGCAGGCCGCCCTTGCCTTCCTTGATGTTGGGCTCGACCATGAAGGGCGTGTCGCCGAACCGCTTGTGCCTTGCCGCGCGCTCTTCCTGCTTCGCGGCGATATAGCCGGCCGGGCTGCCCTCGGCGCAATCGGCGCGGAAGGCGATCTGGAAATGCGCGAACAGGGCGCGATCGCCGGCGATGCAGCGGGCATCGAGCAGCGAGGTGCGGATCGTGATGTCGCCTTGCGCCTCGGTCAGGCAATCGGCGGTGGAGCGCGTGGCGTGACCGACCTTGAGGCCCAGATCCCACAGGAAGTACAGGATGAACTCGACCGCGCGTTCGACCCGCGCCGAAGGCTCATGGTCGGTCAGGAACAGCAGATCGATGTCGCTGAACGGCGCAAGCGTGGCGCGACCGTAGCCGCCGGTTGCGGCGACGGCGAGCCGGTCGTCCGGCTCGATCGGCAGCAACGCCAGCGCATACCCGATCAGCGCCGCAATAAACTCGTCCATCAAGCCGGAAAGCAGCCTTGCCGCGACGAGGCCGCCAAGGTCACCGCGCTCGAACCGGGTCTGCACATGGGCCTGCAACCGGCCGAGTTGGCGGCGAAACAGGCCGAGCGCCGCATCGCGCGGCGGCGTCGTCCCCTGCGGGATCAGCGACTGCAGGGCGGCAGCGATATCGGGTCGGTCAACTGGTGCGTCATCGCGCGCAGCGCCGTTCGTGTCGCTTTGAGAGTGCGGCAGGCCACCCGAGGCGAAGCGGGGCTGGTTGATGAGATCTGACATGTCATTCATTCTCTACCGCGCCTTGCGGGCCATCGCCAAGAAACTTTCGTCGCCACGCATAAATCAGGTCGAGCGCCTGGCGCGGCGTCAGTTGATCGGGCGCCGCGGCGGCCAGCGCGTCACGCCAGATCGAAGCCTCCTCAACCACAGGGGGCGGTGCCGGTTCGAGCCCCACAAACAGCGGCAGCGCCTGATCGCCAGGGCGTGAGCGCTCGGCCGCGCGCAACAGCATATCGGCCCTGCGCACCACGCCGTCCGGCACACCGGCGAGCTTCGCGACATGCACACCCCAGCTGCGCTCCGCAGCACCTTCGATTACCTCATGCAAAAACACCACCTCGCCGCGCCATGATTTCACCCGCATTGTGCAGGGGCGCAGCCGTGGCAGCGCCGCACCCAGCTGAACCAGATCATGAAAATGTGTCGCGAAAATGGTTCGGCACCGGATCTGGCCGTGCAACGCCTCCAGCACCGCCTGCGCGATCGCGAGACCATCGCGCGTGCCGGTACCCCGGCCGATCTCATCGATGATCACGAAGCTGCGCGGGCCGGCCTGATGCAAAATGGCGGCGGTTTCGATCATTTCGACCATGAAGGTCGAGCGCCCGGCCGCCAGATCATCCGCCGCGCCGACGCGTGAGAACAGACGATCGACCAACCCGATCCGCGCTGAGGCCGCCGGTACGGGCAAGCCGGCCTGGGCGAGCACGATCATCAGGGCGTTCTGGCGCAGGAATGTCGATTTCCCGGCCATATTGGGCCCGGTGAGCAGCATCAGCCGGCGGTCGGGCGATAAATCCGCATCGTTGGCGATGTAGCGCGCCCCGGGCGGCAGCGCCGCCTCTACGACCGGATGGCGGCCGGCTTCGATCATGAAATCATGATCCGTGGTCAGGCTGGGCGCGTTCCAGCGTCCGGATTGCGCCAGGCTGGCGGCCGATTGCAGCGCATCGAGCCGGGCCAACGCGGCGGCACAGGCGGCCAGAGCATCCTCGCGTGCAATGACCTGGCGCAGCAGATGATCGAGTATCAACGCCTCACGCGCCGCCGCGCGATCATGCGCCTCGGCGATCCGACGATCGAGATCGGAGAGTTCGGGTTGGGTGAACCGCGCCGCCGCGGCCAGCCCCTGGCGCAGCACCAGTTCGGGAAAGGCGCGCAGCGCTTCGACCGCGCTCGACGGTGCTTCGAGCACATAGCCGAGTTGATGATGGTGCCGCACTTTCAGGCTGGCAACGCCATACCGCATCGCGAGCTCGGTCTGCAGGGCGGCGATGACCTGCCTGGTATCGTCGCGCAGGCGGCGCTCGGCATCGAGTTCGCCATCGAAACCGCTGGCGATCGACGGCGCCTCGCCCACACGTTGCGGCGGGGCGTCCACCAAGGCGCGGCGCAGCAACTGCGCAAGATCGGCCGATGGATCGAGCGCCGCCGCATCGGCCGCAAGCGGATGCGCCGCTTCGCCACAGGCGGCCGGCAATGCCGCGCGCAAGTCGGCTGCCGCCGCCATCGCATCGCGCACCTGCGCCAGATCGCGCGGGGCCAGGCGGCCGGATTTGCCGGCGGCCAGGCTGAGCCGCGCGAGGGCGCGGGCCAGATCGGGCACGCCGCGCAGCGCGGTGCGGATCGCGCTCAGGCCATCCGGCACCACCAGCAGGCTTTGCCAGCCGGCTTGCCGCGCGCGCAACGGTTCGATCGCATCGAGCGGCCCGGCGATCCATTGGGCCAGATGCCGCGCGCCGGCCGCGCTGACGGTGCGCCGGATCGCGCCGAACAGGCTGCCCGCCTCGCTGCCATCGCGGGTACGCAACAGATCGAGGCTGGCGCGCGTCGCTGCGTCCATCACCAGCAGCCCGGCCTCGCTCTGGCGGACCGGATGCCCGATCCGCGGCAGGCTGCCGCCCTGGCTGCGCTCGACATAGCGCAGCGCCACCGCCGCCGCCTGCGCCTCGAGATCCGAGAACGCCCCGAACGCATCGAGCGAGGCAACGCCGAACAGCCGCGCGATGTAGCGGCGGGCCGCATCCGGCCCGGGCAAGCCCTCCGCCTCGGCACGCCGCCCGGCCAGCGCGCCCAGACCGTCCAACTCCGCGCTCAAAATCTCGGCGGGGTCGAGCCGCGCGAGCAATGCCGGCAGCTCACTGCGCTCGATCAGCGCGGTTTCGAACGAAGCCGTCGAGACGTCGATCCATGCGAGACCGATCTGTCTGGCGTCATGCGCCAACGAGACCAGCAGGCTGGACCGGCCGGACTCGAGCAATGCCTCTTCGGTGATGGTACCGGGCGTGATCAGCCGGACCACGGCGCGCTCGATCAGCGCCTTGCCGCCGGATGATTTGGCGGCGCGCGCGCGGGCTGCCGCCGGTGCCTCGATCTGCTCGGCAATCGCCACACGAAAGCCGCGCCGGACCAGACGGGTCAGATAGACATCGCGTTGCGCCGCCGGCACGCCGCACATCCGGATCGGCTCGCCCTGGTGGGTGCCGCGGGCGGTGAGCGCAATATCGAGCGCCGCGGATGCCGCTTCGGCATCGTCGAAGAATAATTCGTAAAAATCGCCCATCCGGAAAAAAATCAGCGCGTCCGGGTATTCGGCCTTCGCCGCGAACCATTGCGCCATGGCGGGGGTTGCGCCCGCGGCGCGATCTGAAATCATACATCATCCTAGCCGACGCCGGTTGCGCTGCGAAGCCGGATTGCCCGCAACGGAGCGCCAGGGCACAACGGCGCGATGAGGGGCTTTAAAATGTCTGGAGGGTTGTGTTTCGGTCGGCATCGCTTGCCTGTCGCGTTCCTGGTGATCCTGCCATTCCTGGTCAACGCGCCCGTGCTGTTTGGCGTGATCAACAATGATCCCGCCCTATTCGCAATGTTCCTGACCCGGTCGATGGGCCACCGGCTCTTGCTCGCCGCACCGGGATGGCTTGACCCGACGATCGGACTGATCACGCAACCGCTCGGCATGCTCAGCGCCAAGGACTGGCTATCGGGCAGCATACCCTGGTGGAACCCCTTTAGCGGGGTCGGTATGCCCCTCGCCGCCGAAATGCAGACCCTCTCGTTTTTCTTGCCCTTCGTTCTTTTGCTCAAATTTTGGCAGGGCTGGCTCGTTCTCAAACTCGTGATCCAGATCCTGTGCGGGCTATTCTTCTACGCGCTGCTGATTGAACTCCGGTTCACGCGTCTGGCGGCATACCTCGCCGGAAGCGCCTACGCGCTCTCGGCAACCTTCTTTCTGGTGCCGCACGTGATGGGTCCGCTGCCGTTCGCACCGCTGCTGTTGCTCGGCATCGAGCGGGCGCAGCGCGCCGCACGCGATGGTCGCGCCCTGGGTTGGGGCCTGATTCCGCTTGCGCTCGCCTATTCGATTTACGGAGGCTACCCAGAAGTCGCCTATGCCGACGGGACGCTTGCAGCGGTGTGGACGATCTGGCGGTTCGCCACGCTTGGCGCGGCGCGCGCGCGGTTCGCCGGCAAGGTTGCGCTCGGCGGCGGGATCGGGCTGGCGCTGACCCTGCCCTTGGTGGTGCCGTTCTTTCAATATGTGCGGCTGTCGTATCTGGGTCAGCACGCCGATTTATACAGCTGGCTCTGGCTGCTGCCGCCCGGTGCACCGCTGCAATTGTTTCCTTTCATCTACGGGCCGGTCGGCGCACCCGTCCCCGCGGGCGTCTCGCCGGTCCTGTCGAATTTGATCACGTCTTGCTGGAATCAGCTTGGCGGCTGGTTCGGTCCGCTGGCGAGTTGTATGGCGTTGGCCGCCATCGTGCGTCCCGGAAGGCGACAGGGTCTGGTGCGCCTGCTCGCGGGCTATATCCTGATCTGGCAACTGCGGATCTGGGGTTTTCCGCCGGCGGTGTGGCTGATCGATCAGATCCCGCTGATGGGCCAAACCAATGCCGTCCGGTTCTGCGGCCCCGCGATGGAACTCGCGTGTTTCACGCTGCTCGCGATCACGGTCGACACCTGGCAGACCTGCGGCGCGATGGATCGGCGCGCGATCCGATGCCTGATCGCGCTCAGCCTTGCGATCGTGGTGATCGCGGTGGCGCCGGCCTTGGTCAGTCTGTACGCCTGGTTTGCCCCGGGCACGGCCATGCCCGGCTTCGCGATCGGGGCCACCGGCGCTGAGCTGATCCTCGCGATCGGCGCCGGCTTCATGCTGACCCGCCGCCCCAGCCGAGTCGCGGCGCTGATGCTCGCTGCGATCATCGGCACCGACGGTTTCGCGACGGCCGGCCTCAGCCAGCTCGCCGCACCGGTCCACGGCACGATCGACCTGCGCGGCGTGACCTATCTGCAGCGCCATCTTGGGCTCGCACGGTTCTACTCGCTGCAACCGTTCGGTCCGAACTACCCGGCGGCCTACGGGCTCGCCGCGATCGATGAGAACGAGCTGCCCGTGCCGGCCGCCTGGAACGACTATATACACCGCCATCTCGATCCGTATGCCGATGTCGTGATGTTCACCGGCTCGCAAGCCCGCAGCATCGGCTGTGTTCTGCTACCGCGCGCCGCCGCCGCATTGCGGAACGGCGTGTTCATCCGGCCGCAACGCTCGGTCATCCCACCCGATCAGAGCGCGGAACTGCGGCGGCATCTGGCAGCATATCAAGCGATCGGGGTCAAATACGTGCTCACACCGCCCGGTCAGGATCCGTTCATCGAGCAGGCACCCCTGCCGGTAACGACCGTTGGCCAGGTGCCGTTCCAACTCGCGGCCGGCGGCGTGCTCGACGGCGTCATCCCGGCGGGGACCGTCGCCGTGCATCAGATCGATCGGGTGGATGCGCTGATCGGCACCTATCAGGGGGCTGCGCGCGGCGTACTCCGGTTAAAACTCTGCGCCGGCACAGTCTGCGCGACAGGCCACGCCGATCTGGCGACGGCGCGCGACAACCACTACCTGCCGATCCCGCTCGATCGGCCGCTGGCCGTGCCGCACGATACGCCGCTGACATACCATTTCACGCATGCGAGCGGGTCTGCCGTAGCGCTCTGGTTGGGTTCGTTCCGGATCGATGCACCACCCGCGCTCGCGATCGGCGGCATCACGCCGCCGCATGCGCCGTTGCTGCGCCTGGTGACGGAACCGCCCGACCGGCCGCCCCTCGTGTTCCACAACCGGGTGATGCGCATCTACCGGCTCGCCGATCCGCACCCCCTGTTCACGGCAGGCCCAGCCTGCCACCTGACGCCGTTGGGTATCGATGCGGTGGATGCCGATTGCACCACGGCATCGCGGCTAACGCGGCTGGAAGCGTTCTATCCGGGTTGGCGCGCCACCGTTGCTGGCCACTCGGTGGCGATCACGCCAGCCCAGACAATGTTTCAGTCGATTCCGCTTCCCGAAGGGTCGAGCCGCGTACGGTTCTTCTACCGCCCGCCGTTCATTCGAGTGAGCTGTGCTGCGGCATTGGCTGCTCTGCTCGCCTGGATCGCATTGCTTGCCGCACAATCGGCTCAGGCTCGACGCATCCAATGCCCAGACCGGTAACCGTGCGGCCTGATTCGAATAGCTGCAACACCTGCGCCTTGAGGACGGGGGGCGAATAGAGGAACCCCTGGATTTCGTTGCACTGATACAGCGTCAAAATGGCTGCCTGCCGTTCAGTTTCTACGCCTTCGGCGGTCACGCGTAGACCCATGGTCTGGCTGAGGTCGATGATCGCCTTGACGATCGGTGCATCGGCGGCGTTGTGTTCCAGATCGTTGATAAAACTACGATCGATCTTCAACCGGTCGAACGGAAAGCGCGACAGCGTGGCAAGCGAGGAATAGCCGGTACCGAAATCGTCAATCGCGATGCGGCAACCGAGCGCGCGCAAGCGATGCAGATTATCGATCGTGCGGCCTTCGGTCTCGAGCACGGCTGTCTCGGTAACCTCGAATTCAATCCGGTCGGGTGCCACGCCGGCCTGTTGGATGATCTCGGACACCTGATCAACGAGCCACGCTTCGCGCAGGTGCAAAGGCGACAGATTGACAGCGATTGCCATGAAACCTGGCAACTGTGCCGCCAGCGCAGCGGATTCGGCCAGCACGAATGCAGTGATCGCGCCGATCAGCCCGGTGCGCTCGGCGATTTCGATGAACTCACCCGGGGGAATGATCCCCCGATCGGGGTGCTTCCACCGCACCAGCGCCTCGAGCCCGACGATCGACCGAGTCGACAGCGCAACAACCGGCTGGAACTCGACGAAAAGCTGATCGTCGCGCAGCGCACTCTTGATGTCGCGTTGCAGCCCACGGCGGTCCTGCAACTGGCGATCCATCGTCGGGTCGAACAATCGCCAAGTGCCGCGCCCGGCATCCTTCGCGCGGTACAAGGCGAGGTCCGCATTCCGATAGAGCACTTCCGGCGTCCGACCGTCGCGCGGCGCCAGGGCGATGCCGATGCTGACCCCGATTTCGACGGTAACGCCGTCGAATTTATAGGGTCGGGAGACACGATCGATGACCCGGTCGGCGATTGCGGTCGCCTCGAACTCATCATCCGCGGGCAGCAGGATCGAGAATTCATCGCCGCCGAGCCGCGCCGCGACATCGCGATCCCGGATCGCCCCGCGGATGCGATGCGCAACAGCGCGCAGCACCGAATCACCGAGGCCGTGGCCATAACTGTCATTCACCGCCTTGAACTGATCGAGATCGAGGCACAGCAGCGCCACGTTCGGCTCAGCGCCCTCGGACAACAGCAGACTTAGCGCGCTGTTGAACTCGGTGCGGTTGGCGAGATCGGTCAGGCTATCGTGCCGCGCAAGATACGCGATTCGCTCGCGCGAGCGATGCACAGCGGTTACATCCGAGCCGACGCCACGATAACCGATGAAACGACCGCTGGAGTCCTCGATCGGCTTGCCGGTCATCGACCACCAGCGGCGTTCGCCGCCCATATTGACCGGCATGACCATATCGCGGAACGGTTTGCGCGTGATCATGCGCCGGCGCAGCGGCTCGAACACATCACCTTCGGCAGGACGCACCTGCTGTAAAGTCTGATCGGTGCCCGCCATGAAAGCGAGTAAATCGCCCCGTATGGCGGATTGAGGCTGGCGCGCCACTTCGGCGAACCGGGGCGAGACATGCTTGATCTCACCTTTGGTATCAGTTTCCCAAAGCCAGTCGCTGGCATTTTCCTCGAAATCGCGCAGGAGAATGCGAATGGTCTCACCTGTCTGCGCCAGATTGATTTCGTTCACGCTCCGCTCGAGCATTTTGCGATTTAAAAAGACCATCGTGAAAAATACGAGCGACGTGTAGCACGAGATTGAAACAACGAATGCCACACTATCGAGGTGCCCTGAAACATAGATGGCGCAGAACAAGCCGATCGTCAGCGGCAACCAAAACATCAGCGTTGATGATAATGGTCCCGATGATATCGTTGTTGATATCAAACCGATCATGATACTCAGTATCAGCGATTGCTGAGCAGCTGGGGATATTTGGATAATTGAAACCAAATAGAATGACCAGAAGCTACCCAATGTAAATATAAAGAGATTGAAAATATATTTTAGTTTTATGAAGGAGTTATCGCTGGTATTTTTATTTACCCAGATTGTTGTAAACAAGAACAAAATGAAATAATTTAGAATTAAAGCAATAAAATAGTATCCAGCATATTGGAGATGAATTTTATTGTTAAATTCAAGTTCAATCGCAGTTGCGACCGTCGCACCGAGTATACAAGCACCGCGAGTCAATCGGATGCGGACGCCGAAATTTTCTCGCGAAATCAACAATCTAAGCTCGGACGGAACGACGTCCAAAGAAAAAATCTTGGACGACATCCGTCTACTTAAAAGTACAAAAAAATATAATAATTTACGCAAAAACTTATTCTTCCAAAGGGATCTCTTACAAAAAGTCTCGATTCAAATAACCAGGACATTGAGCACTTTACCTTCTTTACATTTGATTAATCTGCGCTTTTTATTGCTCATTTCCCAATCTTTCAAACGGAGGTTACCGATGGACGGATCGATTGTCGGGCTTGGCTGGCAGAGTGAAGCTGCACCGCTCGTCAAAAATAACAAAGCATCCGATGGTATCACAGCTCGGCTGGTGGTCAACGAAAATGGCTATCACGAGGCCCAACGGCTTCGTTACGACGCCTATCTGGCGGCGGGCTACCTTCAACCACGCGAGGTCAAACTGTTTGCCGATTCGCATGATTCCCGGGCATCGAGTCGGTCACTGGTCATATATCTCGGCGGGCAACCGGCCGCCTCCGTCCGGGTTTGCTTGCTGGACCATTCGAACTCCGACGAAGAGTGCGGCCAGCTCCCCGCCTCAGCCATGTTCAAAACTGAAATCGAAACATTCCTCAAGCAGCGGGCCAATCAAGGTTACGGGACCAATGCCGTCGAGATCACGCGCTTGGCACGCAGCCCGGTCCACGCTAAAAACCTCGCTCTTGTTCTTGGTTTATACCATGTCGCCGGTTACTTGATCCTGCATTTCCAAGCCGATGTGATCTTTGCCGCTGTAACCAAAAACCACACCACCTTTTACAAGCGCATGGGATTCCGCGAGATCGCGCAGCCGAAGGATTATCCGGGCCTTGATGTCCAGACCGTCCTGATGGGGTGCCTGCTCGAAGAGCATCGCGGGATCCCCGGCCGGACGCTGGCGCTGAAAGAAATGTCCCTGTCGGATGACACCTACCTTGGCCTCATTGCCGGCGAGCGCGTACCAGTGTTTGACGGCGACGCGACGTCGGCCCCGGATCTGGTCGTCAACCGCAAACGGACCGAATCAGACCACCGTCTCAGCTCATGACGCCGCGACGAGGCCGCCCGATGCAAAGCCGCCAACCAGCGGCACGCAGGTAGCTAAAACGCCGACAATCCGGTCTGCGCGCGGCCGAGGATCAGGGCGTGCACGTCGTGCGCGCCCTCATAGGTGTTCACGGTCTCCAAATTCATCATGTGGCGGATAACGTGATACTCATCGACGATGCCATTGCCGCCATGCATGTCGCGTGACAGCCTGGCGATATCGAGCGCCTTGCCGCAGTTGTTGCGCTTCATCAGCGATATCATCTCGGGCGCCGCCTCGCCGGCATCGAGCAACCGGCCCAGCCGCAGCGCGCCTTGCAAACCCAGCGTAATCTCGGTCTGCATATCGGCGAGTTTCTTCTGAACCAGTTGCGTACCAGCCAGTGGTCGGCCGAACATCTGGCGATCGAGCGTATATTGCCGGGCCGCGTGCCAGCAGAACTCGGCAGCCCCCAGCGAGCCCCACGCAATGCCGTAGCGCGCGTTGTTCAGGCACGAAAACGGGCCGCGCAACCCCTTCACGCCTGGCAGCATATGGTCATCCGGCACGAACACATCGGCCATCATGAGCATGCCGGTCACCGAGGCGCGCAGCGAAAACTTGCCCTCGATTTTCGGCGTCTCGAACCCTTTGCTACCCCGGTCCACCAGAAAGCCGCGGATGATCCCCGCGTCGTCCTTCGCCCAGACCAACGCCACATCCGCAATCGGCGCGTTGCTGATCCAGGTCTTCGAACCGTTGAGCAAATAGCCGCCGTCGACTTTTCTAGCCCGTGTCCGCATCGAACCGGGGTCAGAGCCGGCGTCCGGCTCAGTCAGGCCGAAACAGCCAACCCATTCGCCGCTGCGCAGTTTCGGCAGGTATTTGTCTTTCTGCGACTCCGACCCGAACGCCGCGATCGGATACATCACCAGCGAAGACTGCACCGAAAACACCGAGCGATAGCCGCTGTCGACGCGCTCAACCTCGCGCGAAATCAAACCGTAAGCGACATAGGAGACATCAGCGCAGCCATGGCTCGCGAGCGTTGCTCCCAGAAACCCCATCTCGCCCATTTCGGACACCATCGCCCGATCGAATTGTTCATCGCGAAACGCACGCAGCACGCGCGGGAACAGTTTTTCCTGACAATATTCGTGTGCGGCATCGCGAATCGCACGTTCATCCTCGGTCAGCTGCGTGTCGAGGTGAAACGGGTCGGACCAGTCAAACGTGGTGAATCCACCCTTTTTCACCAAATTTTTCGGTTCTGGCCCCGCCGGCTTGCGCATCTCGTTCACGCTGCGATCTCCGTATCGTCATTATCGGTGCCGTCGTCATCGAAACCGGTGGGCTCGATCGGATCGGGCGTTGGGGCGCCGGCACGCCGCCGGATCTGCATGAAAGCGGGAATATCGTCGCCAAATCCCACGACGACGCCCCGCTCCTCGCCCGTCTCGCCATCCCGCCCACGCCGGACGTTTCGGCCAAAGTCGCGCGGCGCGTCACGCGCCGCATCGCGACCCGCCCCACGGGCCGACCGAACATTCTCACGCGCCACAGGACGTGCTTCGTCGCGCTCCGGCGCGGCCCGAGACTCTGGCGCGGGTACCGAGGCCGTCCGACGCGACGAAGATTTCGGCGGCGCCGGCGGCGCAGTGCGGCCACGACGGCGGCCACGCTTGTCCGACTCCGCCCATTCAACAGGGTCGAGCCCCTCCACCACCAGCGGCGGTATCGCATGCCCCGTCAGTTTCTCGATCGCCTCGACCGCCAGACGGTCTTCCGGTGTCGCCAGCGTCAGGGCGCGCCCCTCAAGTCCGGCGCGGCCGGTACGGCCGATACGATGAACATAATCCTCGGCATGATGCGGTACGTCGAAGTTGAACACATGCGACAAACCACCGATGTCGATACCGCGCGCCGCCACATCCGAACAGACCAGCAACCGGATGTCGCCGGCCTTGAACGCCTCGAGTGTAGCGAACCGCGCCGATTGCGGCATGTCGCCATGCAGCTGGCCGGCAGAAAACTTGTGCCGAGTCAATGACTTATAAAGGATATCGACATCGCGCTTCCGATTACAGAACACCAGGGCGTTCTGCACATCCTCGGTCGCCACCAGGCGGCGCAATGCCTCGCGCTTGTCCTGGGTCGCTACCAGAAACAGCCCCTCGGTAATCGTGGTCGCAACCGACGCCGGTTTCGAGACCGTGATTTCCTTTGGGTTCCACAAAAACGCGTCAGCCAGCCGCTTGATTTCGGGCGCCATCGTCGCCGAGAAAAACAGCGTCTGGCGCGGCTTGGGCAGAAGCGACACGATCCGCTCGACATCCGGGATAAAGCCCATGTCGAGCATCCGGTCCGCCTCGTCGATCACCAGCACCCGCACATCGGAGAGCAGCAGGCCGCCGCGATCAAAAATATCAATCAGCCGCCCCGGTGTCGCGATCAGCACATCGACGCCGCGGGTCAGCACATCGCGCTGCTCACCCATGCTCTCGCCGCCGATCAGCAAGGCATGGGTCAACTTCAGGTGTTTCCCATACTGAACGAAGTTCTCGGCAACCTGCAGGGCAAGCTCGCGCGTCGGCTCCAGGATCAACGACCGGGGCATCCGCGCCCGTGCCCGCGAACCCGATAAAATATCGAGCATCGGCAAAGTGAAACTCGCCGTCTTGCCGGTGCCGGTCTGCGCGCAGCCCAGCACATCGCGCCCCATCAGCACCATGGGAATCGCCTGTGCCTGGATCGGCGTCGGCGAGAGATAGCCTTTCTCGACCAGCGCCTTCAGAACCGGCTCGGACAGGCCGAGTGCTGCGAAACCGGCCGCCTCAACAACAGCGTCGCTCTCAGGCGTTTCGTTCGCATCATCGGGTGCTGCCGCATGCTCATCAGCATCCGCAGGCTGCGAAATCGAGGCTTCGAAATGTTCAGATTCGGGCAAATGGACGACCAGTTCGGATAAGAGGGCTGCGACCGGCCTCATGAAACGACCGGATCAGGCATGAATGAGTCGGCGCGTTTTGCCTCGCCAACGTTTACTCATATCTCGATAAATCATGAAAAAGTCAAGAGATCGCGGCCCGTGCCGGGCGCTCGGAAGGACGGTGACGAGGCAAAGCGGAAAGCATGTACCCTTTGCTACGCGCAAAAAACAGCGTGTCCGTCAGCCGATCGCTCCACTGTCCGACAGTGCCATATCCAGCGCGCCGATATCCACCTCGGTCCGCAGCATTTGAGGCGTCCCGAGCGGCAACCTCGCTTTTACCGGATACCGCGGCGGGCCGGCGGCAATCAATCGCCATTCCAGGCCGAACAGGCGGGCAACCGCGCCGATCGCGGAGTCGGTCCAGCCATCGATCCCAAGCTCAAGCACCAATGCGCCCGGATCGCAGAAACCGAGCGACGCCGCCTGCGCCGGATCATCGATCACGATGATCCGCGCCGCCGCCAACACCGCAATCAGATCAGCGAGACCCAGTTGGTCCGCGCCCAGCGTCATCGCCCAGGCATCCAGCAGGCCGAACGACTGCGCCCGCAGCCAAGCGTGCAGACTGCCTTGATTGACCCTGCCAAACCGGGTGCGATCCGGCGAGGCCAGCATGGCGATACACGTGCTGACCTCGTAGGGTTCAGCGCCGAAACGCTGCGAATCCCGGCGTTGGCGCGAGCGCATCTGCTTCGAAGCGCCCGAAGGCACCGGCCGTGATCCCTGGTCCGTCCATGACTCCCCATCGTTATTCGCCAAACCGCGCCGATGAACCAAGCAGATTGACCCAATCCGTTCGACTACGCTTTTTGTACCGGATGTCTAATTTGCAAGATCAGCGCGCGGCCTATGGCATTCCACGGCAGGATCGGTAATTCTCTTGCCATGTCATTGCGAACCTTGATGTCCCCATCCGCCATCGCAGCACTCATCGCGGCAGGTGCCGCGGCGTGCGGCCAGATCCCGCGTGCTCAGGCCGCAGGCACCCGCGCCACCACTGAACTCACCCTGTCCGTCACCGGTGAGGCCAGCCATGCGCCGGATGTCATTGTGGCCACAATGGCCGCGCAGACAACCGCGAAAACCGCCGCCGCCGCACAATCGGCGGTCAACCGCACCGTGGCCGCCGCACTGGCCGCGACGACACCGATCAAGGCGCTGCACGCCACCACCGGCGCATACGAGGTCTATCCCGCTGATCCGAAACAGGCCGCCTGGCATGCCAGCCAGACAATCGATCTGCGTCTCGCCGCGCCACCCGGCTCCGATCAGGCGAAGGAACTACGCCACATGATCGGCATGTTGCAGGACAAAGGCATAGCTCTCGAGTCGATCGGGGCGACATTGAGCCAAAGCGCCGCCCGCGAAACCCGCGCCGCAGCGATCACGGATGCAGTAACCCAAATGCGCGCCGAAGCCGATGCAACGGCAGGGTCGCTCGGTGATCACGTGATCGCGATCACCAAACTTGCCTTAACCACGCAATCGCCATTCCGCCCGGTCATGATGGCGGCACGCATGAAGGTCGCCGCACCGCAAATGCAATCAGGCCCGATAACCCAGCGGATCAATCTGTCCGCGACAGTGACGCTACGCGCGACGGCACCATAGCATCAACCGGCTGGGCTACGCCTGACTCCATCGCTGCGATAATCGCCGCAGCACTATCGGCCCATGACGGCGGATAAAATTCGCGGGCGATCCTGGCTTCCAGCACCGCAACCCGCTCGGGTTCCAGAATGAGCTGCGTGATCACACGATACGCATCGCTCATGTCCTCGGGATCGAAATAGACGCAGAAATCACTGCCCGCTTCCGGAACCGATGCCCGGTTCGATGCCGCCACCGTCTTGCCAAAAGTTAGGCTCTCGGTGACCGGCAGGCCCCAACCCTCATAAAACGAGGGAAACACCGTGAACAGGCAATGCTGATACAGCGAGGCCAGATCCCGATCGCTCGGGCTTTCGACAATCTTGAGCTTCCCCTCGAGATAAGATGAATTCTCGATCTGCGCCATCAAATCCTGAGTCAGCCAGCCAATCTTGCCGGCAAACACCAGATTCGGCACCTGTTCGCGCGGCAGGCTGTTCAGCATGCGGCGCCACAGGCGAAACATCAGGATGTGGTTCTTGCGCGTCTCGATGGTGGAGACGAACAACACGTAGGGCTGGAACTGAATCGGGGGCAGCTGCGTACGATCGGGGAACGTCACGCCGATCGGTACGATCTGCGGCACATTGATCGTTATTCCCTCCCGCTCGGCAAATGCGATGATATCGACCGCCGTAGCGTTGGAAATAGTGAACAAATTATCCGCGAGCCCGATGATCGGGCCAAGCCAATCGATAAACTGGCGCCGCAACTCCTTTACTGCCCACTCCGGCCAGTTCAGCGGGATCAGATCATAGATCATGACCGCGAACCGCACGCCGTACTGCTCTTTCGCCGCCGCGATCATCGCCGCGTAATAGCCGCCGGGCCAGGATGCGCCGATCGACAGAATGACATCCCCCGGTTCGGGCTGGATCGGCCTCCCGTTCACGATCTTCGAAGGTGCCATGACTGCCGCCGATTGATCATCGTTGGCAGGCTGCAGCATGGGCGATGGCACAGGTGCGGCCGCCGGCATCAGCGCGCCCCCGCCACCGAGCCCGGCGCAACGGCGCCCGCCCTTTAGAATATCAAGTAATGCGCGCGCCGCATGCCGCTGGGCGCGCAGCGCCATACGCGCCATCCGCACGCTGGCCCGCAGCGCCTGACCACTGTTGGTCTGCGCCCGCACGAAGGCGGCAACCGGCGCACGCACATCGGCCGGCAATTGCCTGCCCCATTGCCGCAAGGATGACACCGGCGGGGTGCTGGGAGGTTCCGGTGCCGAAGTGTCGCTCGCCACTGGCGGCGGAGCTGGCTCAACCGCGGCATGCTGGCTCGCCACCGCGCTCGAAATATGCTGTTCGACGTCCGGCCAGTAAATTTCCTCGAAGTCACGCCCGTTCGGCAAGTGGCGGATGAACCGGATCGGTTGGTCCTCGGTATAACTCCGCGACAACTCGCGATAAATCTCAAAACACAGACGCTGAATGCCACTCGGCCTGCTGGTAGAGTAGAAGTGAACCAGCAAATCTTCGATGTCGATCCAAATTGTCATTTCAATAGTTTCGATTCACTCAAATTAAGCCCTCAGTTGTTAACTATGCGTTACGGTACCCTACCCTAGCACATCCCTCTAGCCAGCGTGACCAATTCCGTCCAGAACGGCACCGGATTTTAACCTGAGTTCAATACATAGGATCGAGTGGAGCCAATATGAAGACAGCCTTGATTACCGGCATCACAGGCCAGGACGGCGCCTACCTGAGTGAATTTCTGCTCGGCAAGGGCTATCGAGTGATTGGCCTGATGCGCCGCTCAGCGTCATCCGATGTGATCGGCGAGCGGCTACGCTGGCTGGGCGTCATCGACCGCGTTCAACTGGTCGAAGGCAACCTGACCGATCTTGGCAGCCTTATCCGCACGGTTCAGACTTATGAGCCTGATGAGGTCTATCATCTCGCCGCCCAGAGTTTCGTCGCCACCTCCTGGCAGCAACCCTCCCTCACCGGTCTGGTGACCGGCCTCGGCGCCGTCACCATGCTCGAAGCTGTGCGCATCGCGCGGCCGCAAGCCCGCTTCTATCAGGCATCCTCCTCGGAAATGTTCGGCAAGGTCCAGGCGATCCCGCAGTCCGAGACCACGCCGTTCTATCCCCGCAGCCCCTACGCCGCCGCCAAGCTCTATGCCCATTGGATGACGGTGAACTACCGCGAGAGCTTCGGGATGCATGCGTCTTCAGGGATACTATTCAACCACGAGAGCCCGCTGCGCGGCATTGAATTCGTCACCCGCCGCATCACCGACGCCGTCGCCCGCATTAAGCTCGGCCTCACGGACCACCTCACGCTCGGCAATGTCGAAGCAAAGCGCGACTGGGGCCACGCGCGCGATTATGTACAGGCGATGTGGATGATGCTGCAGCAGGACGAGGCGGACGATTACGTCATCGCAACAGGCCGCACCATGCGCGTCGCCGATTTCTGCGAAATGGCGTTTGCTGCGGCCGGGCTTTCGATGGCCGATCATATCCGTACCGATCAGGCCCTGATGCGGCCGGCCGAGGTCGAACTGCTACTGGGCGACCCGTCCAAGGCCGAGCGCAAACTCGGCTGGAAAGCGACCGTCACGCTCGAGCAACTCGCCGCCGAAATGGTCGAGGCAGACCTCGCCCGCCTGTCGCGCTGACACGGGCATGACGCCCGATCGCATCCTGATCACCGGCAGCACCGGCTTCGTCGGCGGCTATCTCCGCACGGCGCTGGCGGCAAAGTGGCCGGCTGCGGCCCTGATCCCGGGCGATGCGGACGTGACCGATGCCGCCGCGGTTCGCCGCATGATCGAGCAGGCGCGGCCGGATGCCGTGGTGCATCTGGCCGGCATCGCCTCAGTGCCGGCCGCGCGCCTCGCACCGGATCGGGCGTTCGCCGTCAATCTGGGCGGCAGCATCGCGGTCGCCCGCGCAATCATCGAAACGGCGCCGAACTGCCTGATGGTGCATGTCGGCAGTGCCGAATGCTACGGCGGCAGTTTCCGCGCCGGCACCGCGCTCGATGAGAGCGCCGCCTTGGCACCGCTGAACACCTACGCCGCGACCAAGGCCGCCGCCGACCTCGCCCTGGGTGCAATGGCGGCGGAATCCGGCCTGCGGCTGGTCCGGTTTCGCCCGTTCAACCACACCGGTCCGGGCCAGTCCGATGCCTTCGTCATCGCCGCCTTCGCCGCCCAGATCGCGGCGATCATGGCCGGCAGGCAGCCGCCGGTCATCAAGGTCGGCAATCTGGATGCGGCGCGCGATTTCCTCGACGTGCGCGATATCGTTCGCGCCTACACCCTGGCCATCGCACATGCGAACGACCTCATGCCCGGTGCCATCTTCAACCTCGCCTCCGGCACCCCCCGCCGGATCGGCGATATCCTGCACACCATGATCAGTGCTGCCGACCGCCCGATCACGGTCGAGATCGACCCCGCCCGCCTACGCCCCGTCGACATCCCCAGCGCCTTCGGCGACGCCACGGCAGCGGACCGGATCCTCGGATGGCGGCCGACCATCGACCTGACGACCACGCTACAGGACATGTTGACGGCAAATACACGCCCGGAACGGACGCAAATTCCATAACGAACAGCGCCTTCCGGGATCAGCGATCCGACCGGCCGCACCTCACCCGATGCCGGCGGCGGCGATCATGATGACGCCGAGGCCGACCATGACAAGTCCGGTGATTTCGCCGGGTTTGGTGCGCTCTTTCAAATAGAAATGGCCGACCGCCAGGGTGAACAGGATTTCGATCTGGCCGAAGCCGCGCACGAGAGCGACGTTGGTGAGCGCGAAGCCGATGAACCAGAAGCCGGAACCAAGCGCCGATAGCACGCCGATCGGCGCAGCGCGGCGCCAGATGAGCAGGGTCTTGCGCAGCTCCACAGGGCTGCGGATCGCCATGAAACTGCCCTGGGCCAGGGTTTGCAGCGTGTTGGCCAAGGCAAGGACGAGCATGGCTTTCAGCAGGATGGGCGTGGTCGGGGGCAGCACCAGGGTCGCATTGCGCAGCACGATGGCCGTAATGGCGAAGGCGAAGCCGGACCCAAGACCACAGAGGGCGGCGGGTTGGACGGAGGCGCGCAGCAGCGCGCGCGGCGCCATCGACTGACCGGCGAGCGAGAGCGCGAGAACCCCGGCCACCGCAAGCATGATGCCGATGATGGCGATAGCCGGGATGTGGGCACCGAACAGCAGCACCGAGACGATGACGAGCTGAGCAGCCTCGGTCTTCGCGTAGGCGGTGCCGACCACGAAGTTCCGGTGCGCGAAAGCCATGATGAGCAGGTTGGTGCCAAAAATCTGAGCGATCCCGCCGACCAGGCAGAGAGCGGCAAAGCTCCAACCGAACGATGGCAAGCCGGCTCCCAGCGCGGCGAGGGTTGCTGCGAGCAGGGCGTAATCGACCGGCAGCGCATACAGGTACCGCACGAAGCCGGCACCGCCGGGGCTGAGCGTGCCGCGCAACCGGGCTTGCAAGGCGGTGCGCCAGACCTGAAACAGCGCGGCTGCAATCGTGACTGGAATCCAGGCGGGTATGAGGCTCATGGCTGGGCGGCGGCGTGGGCGCAAAAGCGCGCGACCAGGGCGACGAGATCTTCAACCACGGCGGCACCGAGCGCGGCGGTCGCCCTTGTGGCGTCGGCGGTGGCCGAATTGGGTGCGATTTCAGGGTATTCGAGCGGCGTGTCGATCTCGATATCTTCGAAGGCGATGGCACCGAACCCGGCAACCGGGCAACCGAACGCCCGTGCCGCGGCGGCGGGCGGCACAGCGTGGTCCGGCCTCGCGTGATCGGGACGCAACGCCAGGGTGATCGAGGCCAGGGGCTCGCCGCCGTGCCCGAACCTTTCGCCAGCCGGACCGATGCGGCGTTCCATCAGGCGGCGGGCGATTTTCCAGAGATAGACCGAAGGGATGATCGGCCCGCCAGCGCGGCGGATGGCGAGGGTGACTTCGTGGATCAGCGGCACGTTGCCGCCGTGGCCGTTGAGGATAACGATGCGGGTAAGCCCGTTGCGGCGGAGATCCGCCAGCAGATCGGCCAGGACCGCACGAAACGTCGCAGGCGCGAGCGCGAGGCCGCCGGGGATGGCGCCGAAATGGTCGGCTGCGCCGAACGGCAGGGTGGGGGCGACCAGGGTGAGCGTACCGGTATCGGTCGCGCGGCGCGCGGTATGGCCGGCGATGATGGCAGCGAGCCGGAAATCCCCCATCGGCGCGTGGGCACCCTGATCTTCCTGGCTGCCGAGCGGCAGCAGCACGAGCGGGCGTTGGTCGAGCAGGCCGCGCAGGGCGGCGCTGGTCAATGCGTCAAGATGCAGCGGTTGTTGTGATGCGGTCATGAAATCTCCCGCGTCATGCTGGACGCAAAGCACGTCCGCTGGCAATGAAGCGCTCGTGATGGATGGGGATTTGCATGGCTGATGGGACTGTGACGCACAACGAAACGATCGTACCGGTGATTCTCTCGGGTGGAACCGGCACGCGGTTATGGCCGGTGTCACGCAAGGCCTACCCCAAGCAGTTCTGGTCCCTGGTGGGGTTGAGGACCATGTTGCAGGAAACCGCCGGGCGCGCTGCCGGGCCTGGGTTTGCGCCGCCGGTGGTTGTCGCGAACGAGGAGCATCGCTTCATTGTTGCGGAACAATTGCGGGAAGCCGGCGCGGCCGGGGCGCGGATTCTGCTTGAACCGGTGCCGGCGATCACCGCCGCGGCACTGCTGATTGCCGAGGCCGATCCCGATCAAGTGCTGTGGATCATGGCGGCGGATGCCGCGATTGCGGATCTGGCGGCATTGCAGGACGCGCTGGCGATCGCGGCGAAGGCCGCGCGCGAGGGATTCATCCTGACGTTCGGCATGCATCCGAGCGCGCCGGAAACCGGCTATGGCTATATCGAGCAGGGCGAGGCGCTTGCCGGGCATCAGGGCGCATTCCGGATCGCGCGGTTCGTCGAGAAGCCGGACGCGACAACGGCGGCGAACCTGCTCGCGGATGGCCGGCATTTCTGGAATTCGGGGATGTTCGTGGCCACCGCCCGCACGCTGCTGTCCGAGATCGAACGACACGCGCCCGAGGTAGCGCGCGCCGTGCGGGTAGCGTTCGACGCGCGCAAGCCCGATCTGGATTTCATCAGGCTGGATGCGGCGGGTTTCAGCGCGGCGCCGGATATCAGCATCGATTACGCGATCGCCGAGAAGACCGATCACGCGGCGGTGGTACCGGCCGCGCTCGGCTGGTCGGATGTAGGATCATGGGCCGCGATCTGGGAGGTTGCGGACAAGGATGCGCGCGGCAACGCGACAATGGGCGATGCTGTGATCGAGGATTCCGACGGGTGCTACGTCCGCAGCGAAGGGGCGGTAACGGCGGTGCTGGGCTTGCAGGATGTGGTGGTGGTGACCACCAACGATGCGGTGCTGGTGACGCATCGCAGCCAGACGCAGAACGTCAAGCGCGTGGTCGAGCGGTTGAAACGCGACAAGCGGCCCGAAGCCGAGGCGCACACCAGGGTCTATCGACCCTGGGGTTTCTACGAGACGCTGATTTTGGGCGAGCGGTTTCAGGTCAAGCGGATCGTGGTGCTGCCGGGGGCGAAACTATCGTTGCAGAAGCATTTTCATCGGGCGGAACACTGGGTCGTGGTGGCCGGTTCGGCGCTGGTGACGCGTGATGCCGAGGTGCATCTGATCCGCGAGAACGAGAGCCTGTATCTGCCCCTCGGCTGTATTCACCGGATGGAGAATCCAGGCAAGATTCCGCTGACCCTGATCGAGGTGCAGTCGGGTTCGTATCTCGGCGAGGATGACATCGTGCGGTTCGAGGATACGTACGGACGAAATTGAAGGTCGGAAATTGGGATCGCGCGTTGAAACTGGGATTTCAGCGATAATTGAGTTGTTTGTTAGCGAAATCCGGGCATGGTGCGGATCAGTGAGTTTGGTCCGCAGCAAGGTTGGAACTGTGCCCCAGTTGATGATTTCCCCCGTTCGACATTTTTATGCCGGGATCGACGCGATCATGCGCCGATGAACGCCGCCGCCATCATGTTCTGCTTGGATGCCGGGCTCATCGTGCTCGTCTGGCCCTTCGCCGCATGGTTCGCGGTGTCGGGGATGATGCCGCACGCCGGACTGCAAATCGGGCTGATCCTAGCGCTGTATCCGGCTGTCAACCTGGTTTCGCTCTATGCGCTGGGACTGTATCGACGCGACGTGATCCTGGCGGTCCGGCGCTCGATCCGGCGATTGCCGCTGGTCGTGGGAATCGGCACGCTGGTGACGTCCGCGCTGGTTCTGATGCTGCCGACGCTGCTGGGCGTGAACCAGCACAACTGGCCGCGGCCGCTGCCCGATCCGCTGTTCGTTGCTTCATCGATCTGCTTTACCGGCTGCGGCGTGGCAGCGCGGCTCGCGTTTCTGCGACTGCGCAAATCCGGGCTGCTGAAGCGCCGGTTGCTGGTAATCGGCGCGGGCAAGCGCGCCTGGGATTTGAGGTGGATGCTGCAGAGCGAAGGTCGCAATCTTCATTACGAGGTCACCTTCGTGCACGATGCCGGGTTCGGCGCTATCGATCCACGGCTGGAACACGACGGCGCGGTAAGGGTGATCCAGGCCCCCGGCGGGTTCCTGGATGCGGCGCGGCGGACACGGGCGGATCAGATCGTGATCGCGCCGGACGAGCGGCGCGGCATGGCGCTGGACCGATTGATCGACTGCAAAATGGCCGGTTATCCGATCTATCAATACATGAGTTTTCTAGAGACCGAGATCCGCCGGATCGATATCAAGCGGCTCGATCTGTCCTGGCTGCTATATTCGGACGGTTTCACCTACACCATGTTCGACCGCGTTCTGAAGCGCGGGCTCGATGTTTCCGTGAGCCTGGTCCTCCTGGTCTGCGCCTCGCCGTTCCTGCTGGGCGGCATCCTGGCGGTGTGGCTGCAGGATCGGGGGTCGCCGTTCTATTCGCAAACAAGAGTGACCAAGGGGATGCGGCATTTCAAGATTCTCAAACTGCGGACCATGCTGTTGAACGCTGAGTCGGCGGGCGCGGTATGGGCGGACGCCAAAGACCCAAGGATCACCCGGGTCGGCAATTTTCTGCGCCGCACCAGGATCGATGAGATTCCGCAATTATTCAATATTCTGCGGGGCGACATGTCCTTCGTCGGGCCGCGGCCGGAACGGCCGGAATTCACGGCCAAACTGGCTGCCCAACTGCCGCTGTACAACGAACGGCACATTGTGAAAGCCGGGCTGACCGGCTGGGCGCAGATCAATTACCCGTATGGTGCCTCGCTCGACGACGCGCGCTCCAAGCTGAGCTATGATCTGTATTATGCGAAAAATGCCTCGATCCCATTGGATCTGCTGATCATTCTACAGACATTGCGCGTGGTGCTCTGGCCGTCCGGAGTTCGATAGCCGCGAAACAGATTTGTTCGTATTTTGTTCTTGACTTTCGATACTGTTCCAATGGTATGATCCGAACATATCATGAACGCACCCACAGTCATTCCCCGGAATACCGCATTCGAGAAACGCGGCACAACGCAGGACCCGGCCAACCGGTTTGAGTCCAGCCATCGCGATTCATTCGATGACGGGTGGGAAACCCTGGCCGAGGCGGAACCCGCCGCACCGACCGTTTTGATCCGCGACGCCACCCGGTCGATCATCAGCCGTAACGACAGCCCGGATCTGGGCTTCGACCGCGGGCTCAACCCGTACCGAGGCTGCGAACACGGCTGCATCTATTGTTACGCAAGGCCGACCCACGCCTATCTCGGCTTCTCGCCGGGCCTCGATTTCGAAACCAAGCTGATTTTCAAGCCGGATGCCGCATCGCTGCTGGAACGGGAGTTGTCGCGCAAATCCTATATCCCCTCCCCCATCGTGCTCGGCTCCAACACCGACCCGTATCAGCCGGTCGAACGCCAGTTGAAACTGACCCGCGCGGTGCTCGAAGTCCTGGACCGGTTCAATCACCCGGTGAGCGTGATCACCAAATCCGCCGGCGTGCTGCGCGATGTCGATATTCTACAACGCATGGCATCACGCAATCTGGCCCGCGTGCATCTTTCGATCACCACACTCGATCCGCGCCTCGCCCGCGCCATGGAACCCCGCGCCGCCAGCCCGGCCCGGCGGCTGGACGCCGTTACCGGATTGGCGGGCGCCGGCATTCCCGTCGGCGTTCTCGCCGCACCGATGATCCCCGGATTGAACGACGCCGAACTTGAAGCCATCCTCGAAGCATCCGCCGGCGCCGGCGCCACCTCCGCCAACGCGATCCTGCTGCGCCTGCCTCACGAAGTCGGCGCGCTATTTGAAGAGTGGCTGAACCGCACCATGCCGGATCGGGCCGCACGCATCCTGAGCCTGATCCGCCAGACCCGCGGCGGCGCGCTCAATGACCCCAATTTCACCAGCCGTTTCAAGGGAACCGGCCCCTACGCCAATTTGCTCACCGCACGATTCAAGCGCGCCGCCCGACAGTTCAACCTCAGCGAAACACCACCCCCACTCGACTGCGCGCGCTTCGCCCGCCCCCTCCCCGCGCAAGGCCCAGGCACGCAGATGTCGCTGTTCTGATCGGGCGGATCGCGCCGATGTCGAAAAAGGCCAAGGGCGTCGCGGCCCCTGGCTTTGCTCGAGCACCGACACAACTCTACGACGCTGTGGCGGGGGCCGCCGTGGTGCGGGTCGGGCGAAAGAAAATGATACCCGCGACGAGCCCACCAATGCCGACCAGATTGGTCACCAGATTGAACGTGGTGATGGCGTAGAGGCCCATGGCGAACAGAAAAATGGCGCTGAGGGCGGGGAACAGACACAGGCCGATCCATAACGGGATCGATTCACGGTAAATATCGCGCATCACCCAGGCCGCCACGAGCCCGGCAAGACCGTAATAGTAGGCCACCTGGATTCCGATGGCATTGACCGAGTCGGTGATGATCGCGTTGATCGAGGGCATCAGCGAAGAGACCCACAGCACAACGAGGCCGACGCCGATCAGCAGATACATGGCACGAACCGGAGTTTCGGTACGTTCGTCGACCATGCCGAAGTGGCGCGAGAGGGCGCCGTCCCGGCCCATGGCGAACAGGGTGCGCGAGAATTGCAGCATCGTCGTCTCGAGTGTTGCAATCGACGAGAGGATGACGGCAATCGAGGCAATCAGACCGCCGGTACGCCCGAGGCCCGAGGCCACCGCGATGTTGTAGATGATGTTGTCGCTGTACCCTTGCGCCGCCTTGGTCGTGAACAGCAGCAGCGCGGCGAGGGTGAAGGCGACATAGTAGGTAATGGTAACGAACACGCTGCCAAAGCCGCCGTTGCCGGCGTTGATTTCGGCGTCCTTGGTCTCTTCGGCGAGGTTGGCTGTCACGTCCCACCCCCAGTAGAAAAACACCACGACCAGAGCCGTCGCGGCGAACCCACCGGCGGTGTAGTGAAAGCCGAACCACGACCATGAAAACGGATTGACCGCGCCGTGCGCAGCAACGTGGACGAACGCAGCGATCGCCACGACCGCAAGGATGACCAGTTCGATCGTGCTCATCACCAGCTGGATTTTGCTGGTCAGTTTGATGCCGGCGATCAGCACGACGGCGATCAGCAGAAACCAGAGCGTTGCGACGCTGGTGGTAGCGAGCACGCTTTTGGTCAGCGCGGGAGCAATGAAATTCAAGGTGGAGGTCGCAATCGGCAGGCTGCCGGTGACCATGAACACCATCGAGGCGACCAGCAGTGCCCACCCCGAGAAGAAGCCGAACAGCCGACCGAACACGCGGGTGGTCCATTCATAGGCGGCCCCGGCGTTGGCCATTCGCTTGGTCAGCGCCTTGTAGGCGACGGCGATGCCCAGCATGGGCACCGCGAAGATGATCAGGCTGCCCGGCGATAAAAATCCGGCGGTGCCGATCAGCGCCGCGGTGGTCACGGCGATGGTATAGCCAGGCGCACTGCCGGCGATACCCATGACGATCGACTCGATAAACGACAGTGAATTCGCTCTCAACTCCGTTCGCATCGTTGCTCTCCTGTACGGTTGAAGTCCCTGGCGTCGTTTTGGTTTCTTATTATGTCATGTCGTGACAATGGCTGGCATTGTCAGGCATTTTTCAGATAGGCATCGTACTCGACATCCGATATACGCCGGCGGAACTCATCGATTTCCTGGCGTTTGCAGGCAGCAAAAATGCCCTGGAACGCGGCGCCGAAAATGGCGGCGCTGCGGGCCGATCCGGCAAAGCGATCGGTGGCGGCACTCCAGGCAATCGGCAGCCTCGGCGCGGCCGCACCGGTTTTATCGCCGATCGATTCCGGTCCGGGGTCGGCTTGGTCAGCAATTCCATCGAGCATGGCCCCAAGCATCCCGGCGAAGGCAAGGTAAGGGTTGCAATCGGCACCGGCCACGCGGTGCTCAATCCGGGCGGCGCGCGGCTCAGCATTGATCACGCGAACGGCCGAAAGCCGGTTGTCGTGCCCCCAGTCACCGAATACGGGGGCGTGCGTGCCCGGCGCGAAGCGGCGGAACGAGTTGGCGTGGGGGGCAAGCACCAGCATGGTATCGGGCATCGCAGCGACCAGCCCGCCGAGCGCATGATACAGAACAGGGCTGGGCTTCTCGGCATCGCCGGTAAAGATGTTCAAATCCTTTCGATCAAGCACCGACATATGCACATGCATACCGCTGCCCGCCCAGTTGCCGAACGGTTTGGCCATGAAGGTGGCGGCGAGCCCGTGCTTGCGGGCAATCTGCTTGACCGCGCGCTTGAACAGCACCGCATCGTCGGCGATGCGCATGGCATCCGGTGCGTAACGCAGGGTGACTTCGAACTGGCCCGGGCCGTTTTCACTGATCAACGTGTCGAGCGCGATACTCTGACTAGAGGCGGCACGCAGCAGGTCGCGCAGGATCGGCTCATAATCGTGGATTTCCCACAGGCCCATCGTATCGGTCTGCCAGCCGCGCCAAGCACTTTCATCGGCGCCGCGCGGAGCGATGCGCTGGCCGCCGGTGCGGTTGGGATCGACCAGATAGAATTCGAGCTCGACCCCAACCGACGGCGTCAGCCCCTGGGCGGCGTAACGGTCGAGCACACGGGCCAGAACGCCGCGCGGGTCCGCATAGAACAGCGAGCCATTGGCTTCACGCATGGTCAGCAGCGCCTGGGTCGCGTGACCTTCGGCCCATTGCATGCGGGTGACGCTGTGCGGCACGGCGATACAGGTGCCATCGGGGTCGCCGGTATCGAACGCGATGCCGCCTTCGACAATATCCCGGCCCCAGATGTCGAGCAGATAGGCCGAACGCGGGATCGCAATGCCCTCGCCTAACAGCGCGGCAGCCTTGTCGCGTTGCAGCCATTTGCCGCGCGGCACGCCGTTGACATCGATGATAAAGGCTTCGATCAGCTCGCTCTGCCCCAGCAGCGCGAGCCTGTCTTCATGCGATGACACGATATCCATTGCGTCCGTCAAAGGATTTCGGAACGGACATCGGCCTGGGTCGCCATGATGGCGGTCGTCGCCCGATCGACCAGATCATCTATCTCGGCATCCGTGATGGTCAGCGGCGGTGAGAACACCATGGTATCGCGCACCGCACGCATCACCAGATTGTTAGAAAAACAATGATCGCGGCACAGCGCGCCGACACGACCGCGCTTCTCGAAGAACCGCCGTGTGCGCCGATCAGCGGTGAGTTCGATCGCGCCGATCAACCCGGTGCCACGAATTTCGCCGATGATCGGCTGGTCGCCCAGCGCCGCGATAAGTTTGGCACGCAGCTTGATGCCGCTGGCCTCGGCGCGAGCGGCAAGGTGCTCGGATTCCAGAATATCAAGATTGGCAAGCGCAACCGCGCAGGCGACCGGATGGCCCGAATACGTGAAGCCGTGATAGAATTCACCCGTATCATTGATCAGCACATCCGCCACGCGGTCCCCCACGAGGACCGCGGAGAGCGGAATGTAACCCGAGGTGATCCCTTTCGCGAGGGTCATGAGGTCGGGCGTAATGCCGAAGGTTTCGCTGCCGAACATGCGCCCGGTGCGCCCGAACCCGCAGATGACCTCATCGGCGATCAGCAGAATATCGTGCGCGCGGCAGATCCGCTGAATTTCCGGCCAGTAGGTCTCGGGCGGGATGATGACGCCGCCGGCCCCCTGGATCGGCTCGCCGATGAAGGCGGCAACATTCTCGGCACCGATTTCGCGGATTTTGTCCTCGACCTGGCGTGCGGCATAGAGGCCGAATTCCTCCGGACTCATCTGACCGCCATAACCATACCAATAGGGCGGCATGACATGAGCAAAATCCGGCAAGGCCGCGCCCTGGCGATGCATGTCGACCATACCACCCGCCGCGGCACCCAGCGTGGTCGAACCGTGGTAGCCGAATTCGCGGCCGATGATGACGCGCTTGGACGGCTGGCCCTTGGTGATCCAGAAGGTGCGGGCCATGCGCAGCGCGGTATCGACCGCTTCAGACCCCGAACACGCAAAAAAAGCGTGGTTGAGATCGCCGGGGGCCATCGCCGTAAGGCGTTCGGCAAGGCTGATGACCGGGCGGGTCGCGGTTTTGAAAAACGTATTGTAAAACGGCAGAGTTTTCATCTGCGCGGCCGCGGCATCGACCAGTTCCTGTCGGCCGTAGCCGATTGCAACACACCAGAGGCCGGCCATGCCATCGAGAATGCGGTTACCCACATCATCGGTCAGATAAACGCCCTCAGCGCTCGTGATGATCCGAACTCTACCCTGGTGGAGGGATTTATGGTCGGAAAACGGGTGAAGATGATGCGCGGCATCGGCCGCCTGCCAGTTGAAATCACTGTCCGAGACGGTAGAAACGAGATGATCGAGCATGAAATAACTCCGATGTTAGAGCTGAACAAGCGGCACAACGGCCGCCGGGCTGAAACGATCAGGAGCGGTGCGGGCTGTAGCCGATGCGCGCGCAAAGCCGCAGAAGCTCAGCATGCGCGTCGCGGTCATATTTGTTCGGAAAACACAGCATTATTACTGTTTTATCAACATATCGGTTCTGGTTCAAGCAATTTCGTATTTAAGGCAAAGCAAGCGCTTCTTTTTTGAAAAAAACCAGCAAAAACCTTTCTGTGATCTGGGGCACGGGCGTTTGAACCGGCACAGGCCCAGATCAACAAAGTTTTGTTTGCTTCTTTTTTGTTCACAAAAAAGAAGTGCTTGCCCTCTCTACCCTTCCCTTTTCAAAAGCTGGGCGGCGTATTCGCGCTGATGACTTCACATAATTCATCGAACGGGTTGCGAAACCGGTGCGGAATGCGGCTTTTGAAGTAATAGGCATCGCCCGCGCCAAGCGCTTGTTCCTGATCCCCCACGGTGACCAACAAGCGGCCACGCACGATCACGCCCGCTTCCTCGCCATCGTGGCGAAGCATCACTTCGCCGGTGTCGGCACCGGGGCGGTAGGTTTCGTGCAGCATCTGCAGCGCGCGCTCCTTCAGGCGGCGGCCCACCATCCGGAACGAGATCTGATCCTCGAACGCAATTTCAGTAAGGTCCGACGCCCGGAAAAACACGTCTTCGGGCGCTGCGAGATCGATCGTGAAAAATTCCGCGAGCGACATCGGAATACCGTCGAGGATTTTCTTGAGCGAAGAGATCGAAGGGCT
This sequence comes from Acidiphilium sp. 34-64-41, assembly GCF_002282635.1. Taxonomy (NCBI): domain Bacteria; kingdom Pseudomonadati; phylum Pseudomonadota; class Alphaproteobacteria; order Acetobacterales; family Acidocellaceae; genus Acidiphilium; species Acidiphilium sp. 34-64-41. Next base: position 97,073 of record NZ_NCJX01000001.1, read on the forward strand.
GACCCGCGCCTGTTCGATCAGCGAGATGGCGCCGTTGGTGACGCCGGCGCGCCGTGCGAGTTCGCGCTGCGTCAAGCCGAACACCTGACGCATCCGTTTCAACCGCGCGCCCACCCCCACTTCCTCGGGACCGGCTTCCATGGACCCCGCGATGCGTTCGTCCACGGCCCGATCAGGCCGCCGCGAGCACGAGATCCGCCGTCAGAACCACTTCACCCAGTGCTGTGGCAACGGCCGGATGCACGATACGGCCTTCCGCCACGTTAAGCCCCGCGCGAAGATGCGGATCGCTGCGCAGCGCCGCTTTCCAGCCGTGATCGGCCAGTTTCAGCGTGTACGGCAGGGTCGCCTGCGCGAGGGCGAAAGTGGAGGTGCGGGGCACCGCGCCTGGCATGTTGGCGACGCAATAATGCACGATTCCATCAACGATATAGGTCGGATCATCATGCGTGGTGGGCTTGCTGGTCTCGAAACAGCCGCCTTGGTCGATCGCGACATCGACCAGCACGGCACCCCGGCGCATCTGGCCGAGCATGTCGCGCGTCACCAGCTTCGGCGCGGAAGCACCGGGTACGAGCACGGCGCCGATGACGAGATCGGCGTGGAACACCGCATCCTCGATCGCCTCGGCCGTGGCGAACAGAGTTTTCAGATGCGGGCCATACAGATCGTCGAGTTGGGCGAGGCGGCCGATCGATTTATCGATGATGGTGACATCCGCCCCCATGCCCAAAGCGATGCGCGCAGCGTTGGTGCCGACCACGCCGCCGCCCAGCACTGTCACGCGCGCGGGCGGCACACCGGGCACGCCGGCGAGCAGCACGCCGAGGCCACCGTTGGCCTTTTGAAGCGACACCGCTCCAACCTGCACGGCCATGCGGCCGGCAACTTCACTCATCGGCGCCAGCAGCGGCAGGCGGCCGCGTTCATCCGTCACGGTTTCATAGGCGATCGCAATGACACCGGACTGCATCAGCAGCTTAGCCTGCTCGGGGTCCGGCGCGAGGTGGAGATAGGTGAACAGGATCTGGCCGGGGCGCAATTGTCTGCATTCGGCCGGCTGGGGTTCCTTGACCTTCACGATCATTTCGGCGCGGGCGAAAACGCTCGCGGCGTCGGGCACGATTTCAGCACCAGCCTTGGCGTAAGCGGCATCGTCCATGCCGATGCCCTCGCCCGCACCGGTTTCGATCAGGATTTGATGACCATGGGTGCGGAGTTCGCGCACCGAGGCAGGCGTCAGGCCAACCCGGTATTCATGATTCTTGATTTCCTTCGGAACGCCGATCAGCATGCAGAACTCTCCTCGTCACCAGGATGCCGTTTAGAATAATCAACAGCTTTACTAAGGCTGACGCGGCGGCGCAATATCATTTCGCCGGCCAGGGGGCGTCAGGCGCGATAAGACGGCGATCACGAAACGGTCATTCGCGCATTGTTGATTATTCTTGACGATGCGGAAAACTTTGGCGATGCTTCGCGCTAGGGAGCGACCTCAGCACGAGAACAGCGCCACCTACCCGCGAGACGCGGCACGTGGCCAGGGAGATTTGATGCGCGTGCCACCTGATCCGAACCGGCCCGAGCCGCCCCGGCAGCCCCCCGGAAGCCCGCATGGCTGAGCCCGCCATGCTTCCGCGAATCGCAGGACAGGCCGATGCCGCAACGTCATCGGCCCCAACGTCAGGTATCGCGCCGCGCGGCGCGATCCGGCTCGAAAGCATCAGTCGGGTATTCGGCGGCGGCGTGGTCGCGGTGGATCGGATCGATCTGGACATTCAGGCGGGTGAATTTTTCACACTGCTGGGGCCATCCGGTTGCGGCAAGACGACCCTGCTTCGCATGATCGCCGGGTTCGAAACCCCGGATGCCGGACGCATTCTGATCTCCGGGCGCGAGATGCAAAGCGTTCCGCCGCACAAGCGGCCGGTGAACACGGTGTTTCAGTCCTACGCGCTGTTTCCGCATCTGTCGGTCGCCGAGAACATCGGATTTGGGCTGCGAATGCGCGGCGTGGCAAAGCCAGAACGCCTGGCGCGCACCGAGCAGATCATGGCGCTGTTGCAGATCGATGCGTTCGCCCGGCGCAACCCGGCACAGCTGTCCGGCGGCCAGCGCCAACGCGTAGCACTGGCGCGCGCGCTGGTGAACGAGCCCGAGGTCGTCCTGCTCGATGAGCCGCTCTCGGCACTCGATGCGAAATTGCGGGCGGAATTGCAGGTCGAACTGATGCGGATGCAAAAGCGCCTGGGCATGACGTTCATTTTCGTCACGCACGACCAGCATGAGGCGCTGGTGATGAGCGACCGCATTGCCGTCATGGAACAAGGCCGCATGTTGCAGGTCGGCCCCGTGCTCGATGTCTACGAGCAGCCACGCTCGGTATTCGTTGCGGAGTTCCTCGGCCTGTCGAACATCTGGAAATTCACGCCGCGGCCCGGCAACATGGCCGAAACCGCGATCGGCGCACTCTCGATCGCAACACCGATCACCACGCAGCGGACGGCGATGATCCGGCCCGAGAAAATCTGGCTCTACCCCGAGGCCGACGCGCCGCGCGACCGCCCGAACATGTTTGCCGGCGTCGTGCGCGAGGCGATCTACATGGGCGCGTCCACGCAATACAATGTCGCTCTGGCCGGCGGCGCGATCGTTCTGGCGCTCGACACCAATAACCAGGCCGCCGAGCGCAGTTGGGGACCGGGGGAGCGGGTGGTGCTGGAACTCAAGCCCGCCAACATCATGCTGATCGACGGATGAAGCAAGGCTGGCCATGTCCGCGATAACCGGCGGCGCATCGATCCAGGGCAGCGCCGAGCGGGCGGAACGGCTGGCACGGGCCTGGCGACTCTGGATGACCGCCGGGCCCGGATTGTTCTGGATCGTGGTATTCTTGCTGCTGCCGAGCCTGATCCTGCTCGGGATCGGGTTTTTCTCGATCGGCAATTACGGCAATCCGCATCTGCCGCTGTCGCTCGAGCCAATGCGCGAAGTCGCCGGGTATTCGATTCTGGGGTGGAGCCCGGATAACCTCGCAACGATCCTGCGCTCGCTGTTGCAGGCGATATCGGCGGCGGGGTTGACGATTCTGCTGGCCTATCCGGTGGTGTTCTTCATCATCACGCGGCCGCCGGCGCTGCGTCCGCTGCTGCTGCTGTTCGTCATCCTGCCGTCATGGACCAATCAGGTCGTGCGCACCTATGCGTGGATGGAGTTGCTCGGGCCGGGTTCCACGCTGTCGCATCTGGCGCAAGGCGCGGGGCTGATTCCGCCGCATCTCGGCCTGATGCCCGGGATTTTGGCAATGCAGATCGGCCTGACCTACAATTATCTGCCCTACATGGTCGTGCCGCTCTATGCCGCGGCAGAAAAACTCGATTGGAGCCTGGTCGAGGCCGGGCGGGATCTCTACGCCTCGGGGCGGCGATTGTTCTGGAGTGCTGTATTCCCGCAGACGATCCCCGGACTGCTGTCGGGGATCATCCTGGTCGCGATTCCAGCGTTCGGCGATTACGTCGTGCCGACGCTGCTGGGCGGCGGCAAATCGATGATGATCGGCTCGCTGATCGCCTCGCAGTTTCTCGACACACCAAACTGGCCCTACGGCGCGGCGCTGACGATTTTCATGCTCATTTTCACCTGTGCGGGGCTGATCGTATTCCGCGTGATGAGCAAGCGCCTCGGCAGTTCCGAAGGCAGCATGATATGAGCCAGAACCTGGCGCCGCCGATCCGCCGCGCGCTATTGCTGACCAGCCTGCCCGTGTACGGACTGTTATATGCGCCGCTCGCGCTCATCGCGGTCTTTTCCTTTGCGCCAGCACCGGGCAGCACCACGGCGGGTCTGCACTGGTACAACGATCTGCTGCACGCGCCCGATGTGCTGGCGGCACTGCGCCGGTCACTGACGCTGGCGTTGGGATCATCGATCCTGGGTACCGCGCTCGGAACATTGATGGGGTTCGGCCTCAGCCGCTTTCGCAGCCGCGCCCGATCGGGGTTTGCCGCGGCATTGCCGAGCCTGATCATCTATACGCCGATCATCATGCCCAGTCTGGTTTTCGGCATATCGGAGCTGATCTTTTTCAATTTGATGCATAAGGCGACCGGGCTGTTCGCGGCAGGGCTACTGACCATGGGCATCGCCCATGTGACGTTCCAGGCCCCCTATGTCGCACTCGTCGTATTCGCGCGCATGGCGGGGCTGGACCCGAATTTGTTCGAGGCGTCGCAAGATCTCTACGCCAACGGCCGGCAATCGTTCCTGTATCTGACGGTGCCGGTGATCCGCCCCGCGATCATCGGCGGCTTCCTGCTCGCGTTCACATTGTCGATCGATGATTTCACCATCAGCTACTTCACCGCGGGGCCGGGCAGCACGACGCTGCCGATCTATATCTACAGCGCCGTGGCCCGCAAAGGCATCTCGCCCGACATCAATGCGCTCGCAACGCTGATGATTGCCACGGTGATCGGCATCGGCCTATTGCAATATGGTTTCACCCGGCAAAAAGATCGGCAGACCGTGCCACGCACCGGCGACTGAGCGACCAGATCAACAGGAGGCTAACAATGAAATACCGTAGCGACATCATCAAAAGAATCGTAGGGTCGGTGGCCCTGATCGGCAGTGTGATCGCCGGCACGATGGCAATGGCCCCGCCGGCACAGGCGGCGGGCAAGACGCTCTACCTGTTCAACTGGCAGGACTATATCGGCAAGGGGCTGATCAAAAAATACGAGGCGCATTGCGGCTGCACCGTGGTGCAGACCTATTACGATTCCAATTCGGCGCTGGCGGCGAAGCTGAAGGCGGGTGGTGATTCGCAATACGATGTCATCGTGCCGTCGAGCTATTACGTGCCGCAGCTGATCCATGAAGGTCTGATCGCCAAACTCGACAAGAAGGAACTCCCGAACTTCCGCAACCTCGCTGCGAAATTTCAGAACCCTTCCTATGACCCGAACGATGAATACACAATGCCCTATCAATGGGGCACGACCGGCATCGGCTATCTGAAAACCAAGGTGACCTCGCTGCCGGAAAGCTGGGCGGTCCTGTTCGACCCGAAGCTGAACCCGAGCTATCCGTTCGCGCTGATGGGTGGGTCCGGTCGTGATACCATCGGCGCCGCCTGCGCCTATCTGGGCTACCGGTTTACCTGCAACAAGAAAAGCGAGTGGATCAAGGCAGCCAAGCTGATCGAAAAGACCGAAAAGCGCAAGAACTTCACCGGCTTTGTCGACGGCGACCCCGCGATGGGCCAGATCAAGAAGGGTACGATCGCAATCGGCATGACGTTCAATGGTGCGGTCGCTGAATGTTACGATGACAAATCATGCCTGAATTCGGGCTATCTGCTGCCAAAACAGGGCAGCGAGATCTGGGTCGATACCATGGCGATTCCAAAGAGTGCGCCGGACCCGAAACTGGCCTATGATTTCATCAACTTCATTCTCTCTGCCAAGGCGGGCGCCGAACTTTCCAACTACAATCTCTATGGCAGTCCGAACGCTGCGGCCGGCCCGATGCTGAGCGATGAACTCAAGAAACCGCTGATCAAGCCGAACGCCATGCAAATGAAGTATCTGCATTTCCTGCCGGCGCTGGCAGGGACGAAATTGCAGACGTTCAACGCAATCTGGACCGCGGTGCGCCAACACTGACAGCGATTACGACGGCGCGCCCATTCCGGGCGCGTCGCTTCTATCCGAGGCTGATATGATCGATCTGATCGAATGGTTCAACGAACATCGCATTACCGAGGTCGAGTGCCTGGTGCCCGATATCACGGGCATTCCGCGTGGCAAGATCATGCCGGCCCAGAAATTCCACCAGGGCGGCGCACCGCGCCTGCCCGAGAGTGTTTTCATCCAGTCGGTCACCGGCGAATATCCCGACGATCCGGATGATATTCTGAGCGATCCCGCGATCATCGACATCAAACTGATCGCCGATCCTTCGACGGTTCGCCTGGTGCCCTGGGCGCATGAGCCGACCGCGCAGATCATCCATGATTGCCATTATGCCAACGGCAAACCGGTGCCGATCGCGCCACGCCAAGTCCTACGTCAAGTGATGTCGCTCTACGCCGAGCGCGGCTGGAAACCGGTGCTGGCACCGGAGCTTGAATTCTATCTGGTCGGGCGCAACACCGACCCCGACTATCCGTTGGTGCCGCCGATCGGGCGGTCCGGCCGCCAGGAAACCGGCCGGCAGGCCTATTCGATCGATGCCGTCAATGAATTCGATCCGCTGTTCGAAGAGATGTATGATTTCTGCGAGATCCAGGAACTCGACCTCGATACGCTGATCCACGAGGAAGGTGCCGCACAGGTCGAGATCAATTTTCTGCATGGCGACCCGTTGAACCGCGCCGATCAGGTATTTCTGTTCAAGCGCACGGTGCGCGAAGTGGCGCTGCGCCACGATATCTACGCGACGTTCATGGCCAAGCCGATGGGCCAGGAGCCCGGCAGTGCCATGCATGTGCATCAAAGCGTGGTCGATGCCGAAACCGGTGAGAACCTGTTCGCCGACCGCGATGGCAAACCGAGCGCGCTGTTCTTGTCCTTCATCGGCGGATTGCAGAGATATATTCCAGCAATCATGCCGATTTTTGCACCGAACGTGAATTCCTACCGCCGGCTTACGCGGTTTTCCAACGCACCGATCAATCTGCAATGGGGGCACGACAACCGCACCTGCGGCTTGCGCGTGCCGTTCGGCGAACCCTCAGCCATGCGGGTCGAAAACCGGGTACCCGGCGCGGATGCCAACCCCTATCTCGCATTCGCCGCCTCGCTCGCCTGCGGCTTTCTCGGCATGACCGAGGGATTGGGTGCGACACCGCCGTTCAAGGGATCGGCCTATTCGCAACCGTACAGCCTGCCGCGCGAACTTTCGCACGCGCTGGAAATGATGGAGCAGTCCCGCCCGTTGAACGATATTCTGGGCGAAAAGCTGGTACAGGTATTCGTTGCGGTTAAACGTCTTGAATACGAAACATATTTGCGGGTTATCAGCTCTTGGGAGCGTGAACATCTGCTGCTGAACGTCTGAACGCCATGGCGCTGGCGAATTACTACGAGGCGACGGCTCGCTTTCCAACCACGACCGCGCCATTATCCGGCGATCTGCGTTGCGACGTCGCAATCATCGGCGCCGGCATGACGGGATGTTCGGCAGCGCTGCATCTCGCCGAGCGCGGCTACCGCGTCGCGGTGCTCGAAGCGCAGCACATCGGATTTGGTGCCTCCGGGCGCAACGGCGGGCAGGCGCTGCCGGGCTTCGCCGCCGGCCAGACCACCGTGCGCCGGCTGATGGGCGCGGGTGCCGCACGATCGCTGTGGGACATGACGGTGGATGCGGTCGATCTGCTGCACGCGCAGATCGCGCGCTTCGCCATCCCGTGCGAGCCGCAGCGCGGCTACCTGCATGCCGCCGTCAAACCGCGCCAGATCCGCGAACTTCAAGACTGGCAGCAAGAACTTCACGAACTCGGCGCCGAGGGTTTCACCCTGCTGCAAGGGTCAGCGTTGCAGGCCCGGCTCGCCAGCCCGCGCTACAAGGCCGCGTTGCACGACCCGATCGCCGGACACATCCATCCGCTGAACTACACCCTCGGGCTTGGCCATGCGGCGATGGCGGCGGGGGCGCAGATTTTCACCGGCACACGCGTCAGCGCAATCGGTCAAGGTGAGCGCGTGACGCTGACTACACCGCAAGGCGTGGTGAGTGCCGATTACCTGCTGCTGTGCGGCAATGCCTATCTGGGCACGCTCTCGCGGCCGATCGCGGGCCATGTGATGCCGGTGGGCACCTACATCATTGCAACCGAATCACGGCCGGACATAAAGTCGCTGATCCCGAACAACGAAGCCGTGGCCGATCTGAATTTCGTGCTCGATTATTTTCGCCGCAGTACGGATGACCGGATGCTGTTCGGCGGCCGTGTATCGTATTCGACGCTGCCGCCCCCCAATCTCGCCGCCTCGATGCTGGGCCGCGCGAGGCGGGCATTTCCGCAACTCGCCGATGCGCGGGTCGATTACGTGTGGGGCGGCAATGTCGCGATCACGCGCAACCGGCTGCCGCATTTCGGGCGGCTCGGACGAAACATTCTCTTCGCGCAAGGATTTTCCGGCCACGGCGTCGCCTTGACCGGGCTGGCCGGCAAGCTGCTCGGCGAGGCCGTGGCAGGCCAGGCCGAGCGGTTCGACGTATTCGCACAAATCCCCCACGCGCGCTTTCCAGGCGGCCCGATGCTGCGAATGCCGAGCCTAGTGCTCGCCACCAGCTGGTTTCGTCTGCGCGACATGCTATGAAAGCCGCCCGATCCGATGCGCGGGTTCCGCTCGCCACGGCGATCGGCATTTCTGCAATCATTCTCCTGGTCGTCGCCTGGTGCCGTGGCGGCGAGTACGACGAATATTACAGCATCTTTCTCATCGCGGGTCATGCCAGGCCGGACTGGCCGATTGCGCCGGTGCGCGTTGCGGCACTGCGCGGATGGTATCACGGCCATGCTAGTCTGCTCGAAATCGTCCGCGCACTGCGCCGAGGCGACGTTCATCCACCGCTCTATTTCTGGCTTTTGTCGTTCTGGCGCGATCTGGTTGGAATCAATTTGTTCCGACTTCGCATCTTATCAGTGCTCCTGACGCTGCTGGCCCTGGCAACTCTGGCGCGGGTCGCCCGCCGCCTCGGCGTGGCGCCATCCCTCGTAATCGTTCTGACCGTGCTGTGCTACGGTTTTGCCTATACCGGCGTGGTTGCGCGCAATTTCGCGCTGACCGATGCGCTGTCACTCACCGGCGTCATGCTGCTGGTGGAAGCCGCGGCACAGCCAACCCGCCCGATCGCGCTGCTCGGCGGAATCGCGCTCGGCGCCGCCTGTTTCTCGAATTATCTCGCCAGTTTCACAACGATTGCGGCCCTCGGATGGTTCGCCATCATCAACCGCCGCCGTCCCGGCATGGCGCTGCTGCCAGCACTCGGCGCCGGCTTGTTCATCCCCGCCGGTGCGTGGTTCTTTCTGGCGCAGGCGGAGAGCCGCAAGGGGCAGTTTCACGCATTCAAACCGTTACGCGCGCTGATCGATCTTGGTCGTGATCAGGCAGGCGCCGTGCTCGGTGCGTTACCACGCTATGCCCCGCCGCCGTGGTCGGTCGCGCTCGCGGCGGCGCTCGGCTCGCTTACCTTGCTGCTATCGATCATCGTGATCCGCGATGGCCTGCCACGGCTGGCACCGCGCCATCGTGAATTGGTAGTGAGCCTGATCCTCGCACCGCCCCTGGGCCTGCTGGCACTCGGCGCCGCCTTCGATAACACGCCGATCGAGGTGCGCTACGTCTGGCTCGGCCTGCCCTATATCGGCCTCGCCCTGGCGGCGGGTTTGCACAAGCGGCCCCGGCTCGCTTCATTGGTCATCGCGGTCCAAGCCGCCGCGATCATCGGGCTGGCGATCGCGCCGCAGACGATGCAGCCGGCAGCGCGCACCGCACGCGATGCGGCGGCGCTGGCGGGTGCCGGCACGCTGGTTCTGGTGCCGTTCGGCAACGACGGGGTCGGGATTCCCGGCCCCTTCATCGCCGCCGCCCCTTCGAGCCTCATGGTGCAGATCGTGCGCGCAGCCACCCCTACCCTGCCCGCCGACAGCGCGCGATTCCATCGCGTCATCATCGCGAATATCGAAGTGGATGCCGCAAGCCGCGCCCTCGTTCCACGGCTGGTCGCGCTGTTCACCGCCGCCCCCTGCCGCACGTTGCAGGACTCTCCGGCCGATGTCATCGTGTTCGACAATAACTGCCAGGGGCCGCAATGACCGATCCGTTCGATGCCTTCACGCTCCGCCACATCACGCTCGATGATGGCCGAACCTTCCGCCTGCGAACCCACGGCAGCGGACCGGCCCTGGTCATGCTGCACGGCATGCCGCAGACCCATTATATCTGGCACAAGATCGCGCCGGCTCTGGCCGAGCATTTCACCGTGATCTGCCCAGACATCACCGGCTACGGCGAGACCTTCAAGCCGCCGGCCACCACCGATCATGCGCCCTACGCGAAGCGGGCGATGGCCGGCGATATCATCGCCCTGCTCGATCATCTGGGAGTCAGCGATTTCGCGCTGGTCGGGCACGATCGCGGCGCGCGCGTCGCGCATCGGCTCACACTCGATCATCCGGCCCGGGTGCGGCATCTGGCCATGCTGGATATCATTCCGACCATAGAACATTTCGAGCGCACCGACATGCGCTTCGCGATGGGGTATTATCACTGGTTTTTTCTCGCCCAGCCCCATCCGTTTCCGGAGGAGTTGATCAACCTCGATGCCGGCGCCTGGCTGCTGGCGCAGAGCGCCCGGCACAAAACGGCAGGTGCGGTATTCGCTCCACCGGCCATGGCGGATTATCAGCACTGCATCGCCAACCCGGCGACGGTGGTGGCGATCTGCGAGGATTATCGCGCCGCCGCCACGATCGATCTGGAGCACGATCGGGGCAGCCGCGCGAATGGTTTGAAAATCGCCTGCCCCACGCTGGTTCTTTGGGGAGAGCGCGGGTTGGTCGGGGCACTGTACGAGCCGCTGGCGATCTGGCGCGACTACTGCGCAGGCTCGCTCAGCGGTGCCGCCATGCCCTCCGGCCACTACCTTGCCGAGGAAGCGCCGGAGGAAACATTGGCCGCCCTGCAAGCGTTTTTGTCAGGCGGATAGCGCCGCGGGCTCGGTCCGCGCGCGCTTGACCATGAGCTTGTTCAACGCATGCACATAGGCGCGCGCGGCCGCCACGATCGTGTCGGTATCCGCACCCTGGCCGTCAACCAGCTTGCCGCCCTCCTCAAGCCGCACACCGCAGCGCGCCTGCGCATCGGTGCCCTCGGTCACCGCGCCCACCGTGAACAGGCGCAACTCCGCCTCGTGCGGCGCAATCGCGCGGATCGCGTTAAACGTGGCATCGACCGGCCCGTCCCCCAGCGACTCGTGTTCATGCAGCACGCCATCGACCTCGAGTTCGAGCACCGCGCGCGGCTGAGCCTTCGAGCCTGACCACACCTGCAACGAAATGAATTTGATCCGGCTCTGCTCGCGCACCACGGTTTCATCGAACAGCGCCGTGATGTCTTCGTCATAAACCAGCTTCTTGCGATCCGCGAGATCCTTGAACCGGCGGAACGCATCGTTCAGCGCATTGTCGCCAACTTCGCCATAGCCAAGGCTGCGCAACTTGTCGCGGAACGCGGCGCGGCCGGAGTGTTTGCCCAGCACCAGGCTGGTCTTTTGCCAACCGACCGATTCCGGCGTCATGATTTCATAGGTCGCGGCGTTTTTCAGCACGCCGTCCTGGTGAATGCCGCTTTCATGCGCGAAGGCGTTGCGCCCCACGATCGCCTTGTTCGGCTGCACATCGAACCCGGTGATTGCAGCAAGCAGCTTCGACGTCCGCAGAATTTTAGGACTATCGATCCCGTTGTTGAACGGCACCGCGTCATGCCGGGTGCGGATCGCCATGACCACTTCTTCGAGTGCTGCGTTGCCGGCGCGCTCGCCGATCCCGTTGATCGTGCATTCAATCTGCCGGGCACCGGCGCCCACCGCGGCCAATGTGTTAGCAACAGCGAGGCCAAGATCGTTATGATTATGCGTCGAAAAAATCACGTCATCGGCGCCCGGCACGCGCGTACGCAGCATGGTGAAAATGCGCGCGATATCCTCGGGCACCGAATACCCGACAGTATCGGGAATATTGATCGTGGTCGCCCCCGCCTTGATGGCGGCTTCGACGCAGCGGCACAGAAAATCGGGCTCGGTCCGGCTGCCGTCCTCGGCCGACCATTCGACATCGTCGGTAAAGTCCCGCGCCAGCGCAACCGATCGGCCGACCGCTTCGAGCACCGCGTCCGGTTCCATCCGCAGCTTATACTTCATATGCAGCGGCGAGGTGGAAATGAAGGTATGGATGCGCTTGCGCTCCGCAGGCTTCACCGCCTCGGCCGCGCGCAGGATATCATCGCGGCCGGAGCGCGCGAGGCCGGTAATCACCGGGCCGCGAATGCTCTGCGCAATGCGCTGCACGCTCTCGAAATCGCCAATGCTCGCAATCGGAAAGCCGGCTTCAATGACATCGACCCCAAGCTCGGCCAAAGCCTCGGCCATGCGCAGTTTTTCGTCGAGATTCATCGAAAAACCGGGCGATTGCTCGCCATCACGCAAAGTGGTGTCGAATATGATGACGCGATCGTCGGCAATCATGCCGAAATTAGGATGGTTGATGCTCATGGCGGGTCTCGCTTCGGTGCTGGTTTTCAGGCGTTCGAACTCTGGCTCCCCTGTGCGCGCCGGGTTTCAGCCCGGAATTACGCCCAGGGGTGAATAAGTCGAAGCGCGAGCGCGGCACGCAGCGACAAAGCCGCGTGGCGGATGCAAATCTCGGAACGGAAGACCGTTTCGCTCATGATCCAGCGATAACACCGTTACCGGGCGGGTGCAACTTGGGGGTTGGGCAGTAGGAAGGAAGTCCTTCTTTTTTGTAAAAAAGAAGCAAAAAACTTTTTGACTCTGGGGCTCGGGCGTTTTCACCGCCACCGGCCCAGATGAACAAAGTTTTTTTTGCTTCTTTTTTGTTCACAAAAAAGAAGAGTCTTCCTCACGCCAGCGCGAACACCACCACAGCCTCCAGATGCACCGACCCCGCAAACTGATCGATCGGGCTGGCCGCCAGCACCTCATACCCAGCCTGGCGCAGCCATTTCGCCTCACGCGCCAGCGCTTCGGGATTGCAACTGACATAGATCACCCGCGGAATTTTCGCTTCGATGATCGCGCGCATCTGCGGCCCCGCGCCATCGAACGGCGGGTCGAGCACAATCCCGGCGGCGCCGGCGAATTCCTTGGCGGTCACCGGCCGGCGCGCCAGATCGCGGGTTTCGACGGTGATTTTACCGCTCAGCCCGGCAAGCCGCGCGCCGGCTTCAAGGGCCGCGCAGGCCGGTTTGCTGCCCTCGACCCCATGAACCCGCGCGTGCGCGGCGATCGCACCGGTCAGCGTGCCGATGCCGGCATAGAGTTCCACGATGCGGGATTTACGGGTCAGCCTGCCCGGCAGACCGGCGATCACGGCGGCGCGGATCGCAGCCTCACCCTCGCGGGTCGGTTGCAGAAAAGCGCCCGGCGGCGGTGCCACGGTCAACCCGCCCACATCCAGCGTAATCGCATGCACCACGAGCACGGGTTCATCGCCCAGGCTGATGCGCGCAAGGCCGTGGGCGCGGGCGAAAGCGACCAGCCAGGAGCGATCCGCCGCCGTCGCCTCGCCATCCAGCACCACCGACACATCGAGCCCGGTATCGATCGCGTTGATCAGCACACTGCCGGTCTTGCGAAATCCGGCGAGCTTGCCAAGCAACTCGCGCAGCGGGCCGATCAGGGCCGCAATCTCCGGCCGCGCCAGGGGGCATTCGGTGATATCGACCACGTCGCGCGAGCGCGCCGCGTGAAACCCGAGCCGAACCGCGCCGGCAACCCGCATCGCCGCGAAATCGACTCGGCGGCGCGTGCCCATCGGAATGAGCAGGAGCGGTGCAATCGGCGCATCAGGGTAGCCGGCATGCGCCAGCGCCTCCACCAGCGCCGCCCGCTTGGCCGCGGCGTAGCGCTCCGGTGGCACATCCTGCTCGGTACAGCCGCCGCAAACGTCGAAATGCCGGCAAACCGCCGGCACCGTTTCATACTCGATCATAGGTTCAGGTACCTTCCCGTGCCTCGATGATCACATGCGCATAGGCGTAGGGATATTCATCGGTCAGCGACACATGGATAAACGGCGTCTTTCCCGGCAAAATCAAGCGCGCCAGCTGCACCGCAGCCCCGCCGGTGAGCGCCATGGTGGGTTGGCCGGAGGGCAGATTGATCACGCCGAGGTCGGAGAAAAACACGCCGCGCCGAAACCCGGTGCCAAGCGCCTTCGCGCAGGCTTCCTTGGCGGCAAACCGCTTGGCGTAGCTCGATGCGCGCTGATGCGGCCGGCGTTCGGCGCGCCGTTGCTCGATTGCGGTGAAGATACGCCCGGTGAACCGATCGCCGAAGCGAGCCAGCGTCTCCTCGATCCGGCGGATATCACAAAGGTCGGAACCAATGCCGACAATCATGGCAACAACGCCGCAAAGCCCGACACCAAACAAACAAAAGTTTTTTGCGTCTTTTTTACAAAAAAGACGTCTTCCCGCCTTCCCTTCACGTCCGCGCCCGATCCACCTGCGCCACCCCGCCCGCCGCCCGCAACCCCGCAATCACCTGCGAGAGGTGCCGCAGGTCGCGCACTTCGACATCCATGAGGCATTCGAAAAAGTCCTGCTGGCGATGAACGATCTTCAAATTCGCGATGGCGCCATCCTGCTTGGAGACGGCATTGGCGAGGTTGGCGACCGCATTGGCGGCGTTGGCGGCAATCACGCTGATCCGCCCGGTGAACGGCCGGTCGCGCCCAGCGCCATCCTTGCCGCCGTCCTTCGCCTGGCCGAGCTGCGCGTAATCCCAATCGACATCGATGAAGCGTTCCGGCGTGGTGGCGAAAGTTTCCAGCGTCATGCAGTCGCGGGCGTGGATCGTCACACCCTTGCCGGTCGCGATGATGCCAACGATCTTATCGCCCGGCAGCGGATGGCAGCAGCCGGCGTAGTGAACCTCCATGCCGGAGATCAACCCGGTCAGCGGCAGTTCGTTCGAGCGTGCCGGCGGCCGGGCGGGGCGCGCGAGCATGCCAGGAACGATGCGCGAGGGCCGGGTTTCCCGCAGTTCGGGGTAGATCGCCTGCACCACGTCCTTCGCGCCCAGATTGCCGGTGCCGACCGCGACATACAAATCATCGAGGCTGACCTGTTTCAGCGCTTTCAAAGCGCCGTCCAGCACTTTTTCCGAACCATCCACCCCATCCTGGCGAAACGCCTTGGCCAGCGCCGCCTTGCCCTGATCGCGGTTCTGTTCGCGGACCTGGCTGGCCAGAAAGCGGCGGATGCGCGCGCGCGCCTTGCCGGTGACGACGAAGCGCTCCCACGATGGCGAAGGCGTGCCGCCGCGCGCGGTGAGAATCTCGACCTGATCGCCGTTCTGCAATTCATAGCGCAGCGGCATCAACCTTCCGTTGATCCGCGCGCCGACGCAGGTATCGCCGATCTGCGAGTGAACCGCGTAAGCAAAATCAACCGCGGTGGCCCCGCGCGGCAACTGGATCAGCTGGCCCTTCGGCGTGAAGCAGAAGACCTGGTCCTGATAGAGTTCGAGCTTGGTGTTTTCCAGGAATTCATCGGGGGCCGCCGAGTTCTCCAGAATCTCGAGCAAATCCTGCACCCAGCGGAATTGCTTCACGTCGGCGGGTGATGCGTCTTCCTGCTTATAGACCCAATGCGCAGCGACGCCGTTTTCCGCAATGGCGTGCATGTCCGGCGTGCGGATCTGCAATTCGATCTTCTGATTGCGCGGGTGGCGCAAGGTGACGCCGGTATGCAGCGACTGGTAATGGTTCGCCTTGGGCGTCGAGATATAGTCCTTGAACCGGCCCGCGATCACCGGGAACGCGGCGTGAATCGCACCGAGCGCCACATAACATTGCTCGCGCGACGGCACCAGAATGCGGAACGCCATGATGTCGGACAATTGCTCGAACGCGACATTGCGCCGCTGCATCTTCTCCCAGATCGAAAAGATCGATTTCTCACGGCCGGAAATATCGATCACCTCGACACCGGCGGCCGCAAAAATCCGCAGCAATTCGGCACGCACCTCGTCGATCACGTCCGCACCCTGACCGCGGAGGAAATTCATCCGCGCCTGGATCGAATCATAAGCCTCCGGGTCGAGCACGGCGAACGACAGGTTCTGCAGTTCGGTCTTCACACGGTCCATGCCGATGCGTTCGGCGAGCGGCGCATAGATTTCCATGGTCTCGCGCGCAATGCGCGCCCGGCGCTCCGGCTCGCGCATGAAATGGATGGTGCGCATATTGTGCAGCCGATCCGCCAGTTTGACGAGCAGGACCCTGATGTCCTTGCTCATCGCAAGCACCAGCTTGCGGAAATTTTCCGCCTGCTTCGTGCGGTCCGATTGCAGTTCCAGGCGCGTCAGCTTGGTCACGCCATCGACCAGCCCGGCCACCTCGGCACCGAACCGCGATTGCAGCGCCGGCAGCGTGACCTTGGTATCCTCGATCACATCGTGCAGCAGGGCGGTGATAATGCTGTCGCCATCGAGTCGGTAGCCGGCCAGAATATCGGCGACGGCGAGCGGATGGGTAATATAAGGATCGCCGTTTTCCCGGGTCTGGGCGGCGTGCGCCTCGGCGGCGATCGTATAGGCCTGATCGATCAAGCCGGGATCGATCTTGGCATCATAACTGCCAATCCGGCTCAGCAGGGGCAGGACGGCGTCGTGAAACACGCCCGGTCCGGTCGCAATGCCATCCGGCGCGGCGGCGGGCTGGTTCAACCCCATCCCGGCGCGCCGCACGGCCATTGAGTGCGGGCTCGGATCAGCGGCGCGGACGCCCGCCGCCAAGCTCCGCTTCGATCGCGGCCGCGATATCCTCGGACGTCATCTCCTCGGATTCGGCGGCAAGCGCTGCGGCTTCCTCCTCGGCGGAGACGTCCTGCAAGCCAAAAATATTCTGATCGGTCGGAATAAGATCCTGCACTTCCTCGTCGATCGGTTCCGGATCGGGCACGCGCGAGAGCGATTTGATCAAATCCTGCTCCAGCCCGCCGAAATCGACCGAAACATCGGCAATCTCGCGCAGCGCGACCACAGGGTTTTTATCGTTGTCACGATCGATCGTAATGGCGGCACCGCGCGCGAGGTTGCGGGCGCGCTGGGCGGCCAGCAAAACCAATTCGAACCGGTTCGGGATCTGCTCGATGCAATCTTCGACGGTAACGCGTGCCATGACAACTAACTCCATTTATCATGCGCTCAGCGGCGCATAACCCAATACTTCAACCAAAATATCTAGCAGACGGCACGCTGCAGCGCAACCGAAGTTCATGCGCAGCAACAATCACCACGGCATCATGGACCCCGCAGCGGGCTGGGGCAGCGCCGCTAGCAGCGCGGCCGCCGTCAAATCGAGGTCAGGATGCACCCAATCGGGCGCGATATCAAGAATAGGTTGCAGCACAAACGGCCGCAAATGAGCACGCGGGTGGGGCAACACCAGGGACGCCTCGGTGCAAATGATGCCATTGCAGTCGATCAAGTCCAGATCGAGCGTGCGGGCCGCATTGGCAACACTGCGCGTGCGGCCGAATTCGGCCTCGATTTTATGAAGCGATGCCAGCAGCCAGGCGGGGTCGGGCTCGCCCTCAAACCGAACGACGCCGTTGCAATAATCAGGCTGGCCATCGTCGCGTGGCACCGGCGCGCTGCGGTACCACCCCGAGAGAGCGACGAACCGAATGTCCGGCAGGTTTCGCAGCGCATGCACCGCCTGATCGCAGGTCGTGCGCGGCGAACCGCCCTCAGCGCCCGGCAGGTTCGCACCGATGGCGATCAGCAGCATTATTTCTACCCTGTACCTTCAAGACAGTTTCGCGTAAACGAATGACCACCATATCGATATTCAACTTGAATATTTAAATTTTCTGCGATTCGGAAGGTTCCGCCCATGCGTCTACTCCCTCACGAAAAGACCGCTCTGTTTATCGATGGTGCCAATCTTTACGCAGCCTCTCGTGCCGTGGGATTTGACGTCGATTACCGTCGACTTCTCGATTTTTTTGGTAACGTCAACCTGATTCGTGCGTATTACTACTCCGCACTGCTCGACACCGAAGAATATTCGCCGCTCAAACCTTTGACCGACTGGCTAGCCTATAACGGCTATACATTGGTGACCAAGCCCGCCAAGGAATTCACCGATGGTGCAGGCCGGCGCCGGGTCAAAGGCAACATGGATATCGAACTCGCGATCGATATGCTCGAAATGGCGCCGCACATCGACCACGCGATCCTGTTTTCCGGCGATTCCGACTTCCGCCGCCTGGTCGAAGCGGTCCAACGGCGCGGCGTGCGCGTATCGGTGGTCTCGACTATCAAGACCGCACCGCCGATGATCGCCGATGAACTGCGTCGGCAGGCAGACCAATTTGTTGAACTATCCGACATCGCCGGCGATTTCACCCGCCGCCAGACCGAGCCCCGCCAACGCCCGCAGCGCGCTGAGGTCGAAGTCGAATAATCCCGCCATGCCCGCCGCGGCCGGCGTAGAACCGGCAAAAAACTGCCCGCTCTGCCCGCGCCTCGCCGCGTTTCGCACCGAAAACCGCCAAAAATTCCCCGATTGGCATAACGCGCCGGTGCCATGCTTCGGCGATACCGGTGCGCGCCTGCTCATCGTCGGGCTCGCACCAGGCGTGCGCGGCGCCAACCGCACCGGCCGACCCTTCACGGGCGATTTCGCCGGCAAACTGCTCTACGAAACCCTCCTGAAATACGGCTTCGCCACCGGCCAGTACCACGAGCGGCCCGATGACGGGCTCACCCTGCACCACTGCCGCATCATCAACGCCGTCCGCTGCGTGCCGCCGGAAAACAAACCGCTACCCGCCGAAATCGCCACCTGCAACCAATTCCTCCAGGCCGAAATCGCCCGCATGCCGAACCTGCGCGCAATCCTCGCCCTGGGCGGCATCGCACACCAAGCCAGCCTGCGCGCGTTCGGACTGAAGCCAGGCTTCGCAAAATTCGCCCACGGCACCACAACAATCCTGCCAAGCGGCATAACCCTCACCGATAGCTTCCACGTCTCACGACTCAATACCAACACCGGCCGCCTCACCACACCCATGTTCGAAGCCATCATCGCCTCACTGCAACACTGATCCCCGCGTCCCCCACACGCCGGTTGGTATTATCACGCGAGACCGTTAAACCCGGCGTATGAACGTCCCGCCGCGATTGTTGCTGCCCGATGCGCCGTCGCTGGTGACGGCCCATGGCCGTGCCGCCATCCTGACGGCCGAGGGCGAGTTGCTTACGCTCGATGCCGAAGCAGCGCGGGCCGCCTTGCGCGGATTGCCACCACCGATCGTGATCCATGCGCCGGCGACGCTCAAGCGTCTCGGCACCACGCTGCGCACACTCGATCTGCTGGAACTATTCGCCTTCGTCATGCCCGCACAGCCCTTGGCCCCCACCCCCGCGGCCCTCGCCCGCGCGCTCGACATGGAACCGCCGCAGACCATCGAGGCCGCCGCGGCGATGCTGCCCGATTTCGCCAGCGCCTTATTGACCAGGCTGGCCCAGGGCAGAACCCTGCGCATGAACCGTCACGCCGCCGGACTCGCGGCGCTGATGGGCAGCGCCGGATGGCCCTGGGCCAAAGCGGTGGCCGCGGCGCTCGACGATGCGGCAGCCCGGCCCGACCGGGCGTTGTTGCGCCTGTGGTCGATCCTGCCGGAATGGGACGATGAGGCGCCCCGCCCGCCGCCATCCTCGTTCGCGGTGGCGCCGGATGCGGCCCGCGCCCGGCTGGCCGATCTGCTGGGCGATCAAGCGGAGCAGCGCCCGGCGCAATCGGATTATGCATCCGCCGCAACCGCCGCGTTCGCCCCGGCCGCGACCGAGGGCGCGCCGCATTGCGTGCTGGCCGAGGCGGGTACCGGCACGGGCAAGACCCTCGGCTACCTCGCGCCCGCCTCGCTCTGGGCCGAGCGCAACCAGGGTGCCGTCTGGATTTCGACCTACACGCGCCATTTGCAGCGCCAGATCGAGCAGGAACTGGCGCGCCTGGAGCCAGACCCGGTCAAGCTGCGCAACCGCGTGGTGCTGCGCAAGGGGCGCGAGAATTACCTCTGCCTGCTCAATTACGAGGACGCGGTGAACAATGCCGGGGCGAATCTGGTCGCCCTTGGCCTGATCGCCCGCTGGGCGCTGGTGTCAAACGATCACGACGTCGCGGGCGGCGACCTGCCGGGCTGGTTTGCCGAATTGTTCGGCACCGCGCTGCTGCCTCAGATCGCCGATCGGCGCGGCGAATGCATCCACGGCGCCTGCCCGCATTTCAAGCGCTGCACGATCGAGCACGTGATCCGCCGCGCGCGCGGTGCCGACCTCGTGATCGCCAACCATGCCCTGGTCATGGCGCAGGCGGTGTGGGGCGGGCTCGATGATAACAGCGTGCCGACCCGCTACGTGTTCGATGAAGGGCATCATCTGTTCGATGCCGCCGATTCCGCGTTTTCGGCCGAATTATCCGGCATCGAGATGGCGGAGTTGCGGCGCTGGCTGCTGGGCGCCGAGGGTGGCCGCTCACGCGCGCGCGGCATCGCGCCGCGGATCGCCGATCTGGTCGAGGCCGATGAAACCCTGGCGGCCCCGCTGGAGGCGGCGCTGATCGCAGCACGCGTGCTGCCCGGATCGGCGTTTTTCGCCCGCCTCGGCGCCGCCGGCGGCGTCGAACTCGACAGTATCGGCACCGGCACGGCCGAGGCGTTTCTGAGCGCGCTGGTCACCCAGGCGCGCGCCCGCGCCAAACCGGCCGACCGCGAATCCAGCCTCGATTTCGAGGTCGATCTGCACCCGGTCGAACCCGCCTTGGCCGATGCGGCGGCGGCGCTGGAACGCGCCCTCGCCCGGCTCGAAACACCGCTCAAGGCCATCCGCGAGCGGTTGCTGGCACGCCTCGATGAGGAAGCCGCCACAATCGAAGAGCGCGACCGCCAGCGGATCGAGGCGATGGCCCGCAGCCTGCGCCGCCGCGCGCTCGATCAACTGGCCGCCTGGCGGCGCATGCTGGCCGCGACCAGCGCTGCACCGCCCGCGCCCGGCGAGCGGCCGCGCAACGTGCTGTTCATCCGCCTGGGGCGCGATGCGGCGCTGCTCTCGCATCTGCTCGACCCAACCGAAGCGTTCGCCGAAATCGTCGCCACGCCCGCCCACGGCCTGCTGATCACCTCCGCCACCCTGCGCGACAACGCGAGCGAGGCCGCGCCCGAAGCCGGCTGGCGCGGCGCCGAAGCGCGCAGCGGTGCCCGTTATCTGCCCAACCCCGCAATCCGCGCCGGCTTCGCCTCGCCGTTCGACTACCCGGCCCAAACCCGCATTTTCGTGGTGCGCGATGCCCCGCGCGACAATATCGAAGGTCTGGCCGCCGCATTCCGCGCCCTGTTCCTGGCATCGGGCGGCGGCGCGCTGGGTCTGTTCACCGCGATTTCGCGCCTGCGCGCCGTCCAGTCCCGCATCGCGCCGGCGCTGGAGGCGGAAAACATTCCGCTCTATGCCCAGCATGTCGATGTCATGAACAATGCCACGCTGGTCGATGTGTTCCGGGCCGAGCAGAATGCCTGTCTATTAGGCACGGATGCGATGCGCGATGGCGTCGATGTCCCCGGCAACGCCCTGCGCCTGGTGGTGTTCGAGCGCACGCCCTGGCCGCGGCCGGATATTCTGCACCGGGTCCGCCGCGCCCATCTCGCGGATGGCGATGCCAAAGCCTATGACGACGCCATCGTCCGCCTCCGCCTGCGCCAGGGATTCGGCCGCCTGATCCGCCGCGCGAGCGACCGCGGCGTGTTCGTCCTGCTCGATCGGGCGTTTCCCTCGCGCCTGGAATCAGCATTTCCGCCGGACGTGATCGTGCAGCGGATCGGCCTCGCCGAAACGGTAGCCTCGGTCGCCGCGTTCTTTGCGCCGCCGAATTTGTAGCAAAACTGCAACAGTCTGAGCCAATCGGGCATTCCAGCGCGTCTTGCGGTCGCACATGTCGCGTTTGGCATATTGTTTGCTGATATACGACGCGACGTGTCGGAAACTTACGACATGCCGCCATGGTTTCATCGGTCGGCGATGAAAATAACGGCATGTGGCGTAATAAAAGATCAAACAGGAGCGATTATGTTTGCTGAAATCACAACCGGGCCGCGAAAGTCGAAACGTGCGGCGCTACTGGGCCTTGGCTTTGGCGCTGCCGCTTCGTTGCTGGCTCTCCACTCCGCCGAGGCCTTCAACGGCCCGACCGCGATCAACATTGATGGCGGACCCCTCGGACCGCTCGCGCTGACCGGCGGGGCGGATGGATATCTCTACGGCCTGTCGGGTACCGGTAATTCCGCCAATTACGGCCTGCTCGGCACCGACAAGGCGACCGGCGCCGAATTCCTCAACGGGTTGATCCAGGTTCAGAAGGCCAGCGGCTTGCTGCAATTCACCATCGAGGTCGGCGCCACCAACGCCTTGATCCTGGGCGGCAAGCCGAACTCAACCTCAGTGCAGACGTTCTCGACCGGCCCACTCTATGCTGGCTACCTCACGCTGGCGCCAACCAAGAGCCTGTCGATTTCGGCCGGGCAGCTCGGCTCGCAGGAAGGCTATGAATCAGGCGTCGACTGGAACAACGCCAATTTGTTGACCACCGATATCTTCGCGGTCGAAAATTCGCAGAGCCGCGGCATCGAAGCGACCTACACGGTCGGCCCGGTCGCCGCGACGATCGAATACGGCGATGGGTTCGACACCGGCGTGTGGAACTTCGTCCAGGCGCTCGCGACCTACACGATCAACAGCAACAACGTGCTCAACGTTTTCGGCGCCACCAACCTGGGCCGCACCGGCCCGAATGCCCATATCTATGGCTCGGCGACCACACCGTACAACCAGTCGTTCGTCGGCGGATACGGCCCCTATTACGTCAATTCGACCATGCTGGGTGCCTACTACAGCTACACCATGGGCAATCTGAACCTCGTGCCCGAAGTTCAATACGTCTATGCCAAGCCCGACGCGATCCTGGCGACGCAGTCGGGAAACCCGGCACTCAACAAATTCTCCAGCAATTTCGGCGCGGCACTGTTCGCCGACTACCAGTTCGGCAAGTCGGACTACTCGCTGGGCGGCTGGGGCGAATATTTCACCTCCAACGGTCCGGACAACTGGTTCATCAACCCGGGTGCCCAGGGCGTCGGGATCTCCGTCTCCCCCACCTGGCAGGACAAGAACCTGTTCGTGCGCGGCGATGTCGGGCTGATGCATCTGACCAAATTCAGCAACAACGGATCACGCGGCTACGGCAACGACGGCGGCAGCCGCAACCAGGCCGATTTCGTCGTCGAAGCCGGCGTGCTGTTCTGATCGAGGCGGCGCGCGGCAAGCCCCGCGCGCCTACCCGGCTGGTTTCCGATCAAGACCCATCGAACCCATCGCCACCGGCGATGCTTCAGCCATGATCGGCGCAAACGCCCGTTCGACGCTTTCCGGGTCATGCGATATGGCGCGCAGATAGCTCGTCGCGGCGGTGTCGGGCTGGCGTTTGCCGATCTCCCAGTTGCGCAGCGCCTCGATCTCGAACCCGTAGCGAGCGGCAAACTGCGCACGGGTCACGCCGAGGCGTCGCCGGAGCTGCCTTATATCGATCGGCGCGGTATCCAGCATCGCGGCCGCAAACCCGGTCGAGCGAAGCACACCGAGCAGACCGGCCGGATCATCGACATGCGGCAACGCGACCACCGCGCGACCCTGCGTGATGACCTCCTCGATCACCCGCTTGGCCCGCAGCAGGCTCAACCCACCACCGACCAGCGCGATGGCGGCATCGACGCGCGCCGGCGCGCCCCGATCATCCACCCGATCATCCACCCGATCATCCACCCGATCATCCAATATGCGGGGGGCATGTCCCGGATGGGCCCCAGTCGTTCGAACCGCGCCTTCAACGATGATTTCATCGCAATCCAACCTTTCCATCATCACCTGCGCCAGCGCCATCAAATTGCCGGCGCCGACCAGGTTTGCCCGCGGCCCCTGCATATGCGTCCGGCGCAGAACCAACGACCGATCATGAAAGTCCGGCTCAGCCAGAATCTTGATCACACCGGACGGGGTCTCGACCACGATGGCGACAACCGCATCCTGCGACAGATCATCGATGATCGCGAAGCTGATGCCACCGCGCCACCCTCCTGTCTTACTATGGTCCAATGGCCCACCACTTTCAAGAACCCCTGCCCGCTTCGGCAAGACACGCGCGCCACGCCACACCGCACAAACCGGAGTCCAAAAGTTTTTTGGTTCTTTTTTCCAAAAAAGAACGGCTTCCTACCCCACCGCCTCCAGCGCCGCCTCAACCTCCAGCCACACCGCTTCCGCCGCCGCGATCTCGCCGCCGATCACGCCGAGCCGCTGCTGGATCGCGGTAATCTCGTCGGATTTCGCCCGTGCGTAGAAATCGGCATCCGCGAGTTTCGCCTCCAGCTTGCGCTTCTCGGCTTCCAGCGTGCGGATCGTCTTCTCGGCGTCGCGGCCGCGCTTGCGCAGCGGCGCGGTGGCTTCGCGGGCTTCGGCGCGGGCCTTGCGGTCCTCCTTGGTCTGCGGCGCGGATTTGCGATCCTGTGCGGTCCCCGCCGATTTCTGCGTGATCAGGCGCCGGTACGCCTCAAGATCATCGTCATACGCCTCGACCTTGCCACCCGAAACCAGCATCAGCCGGTCCGCCACCAGATCGATCAAATGCGTATCATGCGTCACCAGAATGACCGCACCCGGAAAATCGGTCAGCGCGCGCACCAGCGCCTCGCGCGCGTCGATATCGAGGTGATTGGTCGGTTCATCGAGAATGAGCACCTGCGGCGCATCCCGCGTCGCCAGCGCCAGCAGCAGCCGCGCCTTCTCACCGCCCGAAAGCTGACCCACCTTGGTATCGACCCGCGCGGCATCCAGCCCGAACCGCGCCGCCTGCGCGCGCACCTGCGTCGGCGTTGCGTTCGGCAGCACGCGCGACAGATGCAGCAACGGCGTGTCATCCAGGTGCAGATCATCCTCCTGATGCTGCGCGAAATACCCCACCGTGATGCCGCGGGTGCGAAAACTGCTGCCGCTCATCGGGTCGAGCCGGCCGGCCAGCGCCTTGGCCAAGGTCGACTTGCCGTTGCCGTTCGCCCCCAGCAGCGCGATGCGGTCCTCCATATCGATCCGCAGCGACACGCCCGAGAGCACGGTCCGCTCACCATACCCCAGCGAAACCCGGTCGAGCGAAAGCAGCGGCGGCGCCAATTCGCGCGGTTCGGGAAAATTGAACCGCGTCGGGCTGTCTTCCACAATGGTATCGATCATCGGCATTTTCTGCAGCGCCTTCAGGCGGGACTGCGCCTGCCGCGCCTTGCTCGCCTTGGCGCGGAACCGATCGACATAGCTCTGCATGTGCGCGCGTTGCTCGGCAATCTTGGCCGCCGCCCGGTTCTGCTGCTCGGCCCGCTCGGTGCGAATGCGCACGAACTCCGCAAACCCACCCGGCGTGAGCGTAATCTTGCCGCGATCAAGATGCGCAATGCTGTCGACCGCGCGATCGAGCAGGTCACGATCATGCGACACCATCAACACGGCACCGGTAAACCGGGCGAGCCAGTTTTCGAGCCAGAGCGTCGCCTCAAGGTCCAGATGATTGGTCGGCTCGTCAAGCAGCAACAGATCGGGTGCCGCGAACAGCGCGGCCGCGAGGGCAACACGCATGCGCCACCCGCCGGAGAAACTCGACATCGCACGGTTCTGGGCGGCATCATCGAAACCAAGGCCGGCAAGAATCGCCCCGGCGCGCGCGGTCGCACTGTCGGCATCGATGGTGATCAACCGGTCATGGATTTCGCCCAACCGCTCGGGCGCAGCGTGTTCCGCCTCGGTGAGCAGCGCCGCCCGCTCGACATCGGCGGCCAGCACCACCTCGATCGGCGTGATCGGCCCGGCCGGCGCTTCCTGCGCGACCGAACCCATTTTGGCCCGGTTGGCCAGGCGGATGGTACCGCCATCGAGCGTATGAATGCCCTGGATCAGCTTGAGCAGGGTCGCTTGCGGCCAGGATCGACCGTGAGTGCCGCATTTTCGAGCAGCGCACGGCCGGCGATGCTGAACGACAGGTTTTCGATGCGAAGGAGGCTCATGCCCGCTTGCTAACCCAGCACGCGGGGCTTGCCCATACCGGACAGGGCGGCTATGGCCGCCCCGACTCTCGAACCTTCCGACAAAAACCCTGAAAAGAGACCCCAATGGCCATCGAACACACGCTCTCGATCATCAAACCCGACGCAACCCGCCGCAACCTGACCGGCGCCATCAACGCCAAATTCGAGGCCGCCGGCCTGCGCATCGTCGCCCAGAAGCGCATCCACCTCACCAAAGCACAAGCCGAAACCTTCTACGGCGTCCACAAGGAACGCCCGTTCTTCGGCGGCCTGGTCACTTTCATGACCTCCGGCCCGGTGGTCGCCCAGGTGCTCGAAGGTGAAGGCGCGGTCGCCAAGAACCGCGAGATCATGGGTGCAACCGACCCGAAAAAAGCCGCCGCCGGCACCATTCGCGCCGAATTCGCCGAAGACATCGAAGCCAATTCCGTGCATGGCTCGGATGCGGCTGATACCGCAGCGCACGAGATTGCCTTCTTCTTCGCCGGCATCGAAATCGTCGGCTGACATCGTCAAAAGGGGGCGCAAGCCCCCTTGTTCGCGCCGGTTCAGCCCTGATGCAGCGGCCAGACCAGCATGATCAACGGCACCGCAACCACCAGACTGACCACACTCAGCGGCAGGCCCAGCCGCCAGTAATCGCCAAACCGGTAGCCGCCCGGCCCCATCACCAATATGTTGCATTGATGCCCAGTAGGCACCACCATCGGCAGCGCCGCTCCAACCGCGACGGCCATCAACAATGGGTCGATCCCGACATGCAGCCCATGCGCCACACCCACCGCGACCGGCGCCATCAGCACCGCCGTCGCGGCATGATTGACGACATTCGATAAAATCATCGTCACCAGCAACATCAACGCGACCACGCCGAAGCTCGGCAAATGATGCGCCACATCAATGAACAGCGCAGCGATGGTCTTCGCCCCGCCGGTCTGCTGCAACGCCTGCCCGACAGGGATGATCGCGCCGAGCAGCACGATAACCGGCCACTCCACCGCATCATAAACCGCGCGCGGCGAGATCAAGCGCGCCAGCACCATCGCCAGCGCACCGCTGGCAAACGCCACGTCCGATGGCAGCACGCGCGTCG
Source organism: Acidiphilium sp. 34-64-41 (assembly GCF_002282635.1). Lineage (NCBI taxonomy): Bacteria > Pseudomonadati > Pseudomonadota > Alphaproteobacteria > Acetobacterales > Acidocellaceae > Acidiphilium > Acidiphilium sp. 34-64-41. The sequence goes on from NZ_NCJX01000001.1 coordinate 124,100, forward strand.
CGGCCAGCGTGATCGCGACGGCGAAAATCCCGAGCGCGGTGGCAATCCGCGCCGGCTTGCCAACGCGGATGGCGCGCTCAGCCAGCGGCAGGCAACCCAGTTGCGTCATCACCTCGTCCAGGGTTTCGGCATCGCCTTGCAGCAACAGGATGTCGCTCGCCTGCAGCGGTATGGCCGAGTGCCGACCCTTGATCCGCTCGCCCTGCCGCGCCACCGCCAGCAGGTTGACACCATACCACCGGCGCAACCCGAGTGACGCCGCCGATTTACCGATCAGCCGCGATTCCGGCTGCACCACGCATTCGACGATGTCGATATCGTTCGATTTCAGAAAATCATCCTCGATGTCCTTGTCCGATGCCAGGGTGAGCTTCGCGGTATCGAGCAGGATCGTCAGATTATCGGCATCCGCCTCGATTACCAGATGATCGCCCGCCTGCATCCGATGATGCCGGCGCGGGGCGACCCGCCGATCCGCGCCATGCACCAGGCCAATGATCGCAAAACTCGCCTCGATGGCTTCCTCAAGTTCGCCGATCGTCTTGCCGTCGAACGGGCTGCCCGCGGGAAGTTCCGCCTCGGTGAGATATTTCGCCATGCCGTAATGCTCGTCCTGCCCCTTGGCGCTCTGGCGCTCCGGCACCAGAAACCGGCTGAACAGCGCCATGAAAACAAGCCCCGCAACCGCGACACCGGCGCCGACCGGGGTGAACGAAAACATCGTGAAGCCGCCGTTGCCCAGTTGGCCCCGATACGCCGCGATGATGATGTTCGGCGACGTGCCGATCAACGTGGTCATGCCGCCCAGAAACGCGCTGAAGCCGAGCGGCATCAGAAACCGCGAAACGCTGGTGCCGCTGCGCCGGGCAAGCTGGATCGCAACCGGCATGAACACGCCGATCGAGCCGGTATCGTTGATCAGCGCCGAGCTGACCGCCTCCGCCCCGGTCAGCGCGATCAATTGTCCGGACGGCGTTTTCGCGGCGCGGCCCAGCCATTTGGCCAGCAGATCGACCACACCGGACTGCCACATGGCGTGTCCCATGATCAGCACCGAAGCGACCGTGATCACCGCCGGGTTGGCGAAGCCGGCGAATACCGCATCGGGCTTCAGCACGTGGGTCATCGCCAGAACCATCAGCGCCAGCACCGCGACCAGATCGTAGCGGATGATATTGGTCAAAAACAGCACCAGCGTGGCACCGATCACCGCAAAAACGATCATCTGGTCGAGCGGCATCGTGGCTCCATCCTGGGCGACATATTCGGTTGTGTGGCAAGGCCAAGCTTGCTCGGGGGGCCATGAAAAAGGGGAGCCGAAGCTCCCCTTTCAAGCGAGAGTGATACGCCGCAGCTTACGGTGCATGACCCAGATTGACGGTGTTGGGGCTGGTCACGGCACCGCCGATGGCACCGACGCCGCCGCCGATCAACGCGCCCGTGGCGGCCGAACCGCCGGTCGCCGCACCGATGATCGCACCGGTGCCGGCCCCGATCGCACCGCCCGAAAGCGCGCGCGAGCCCGGCGTGTAGCCGCAGGCGGCAAGGCTGAGGGCCAGGGCTGCGAGCAGCGCCGGCGTCGCGAAGTGTCGGATCGTCAGGGTCCGTTTGGTTGACTGGGTCATGGTTGTTCTCCTTGTTACTCGGTCTGAATGAGTCGAGTTGATAACGTCTCATTCTTTGCAACGCCGTTACCGGGTGATGTCGGCAATGTAACGGCGCTGCTGTGGCAGCATCATGGCAGGCCCCGGCCTTGTTATGCATCCCCGCAGAGGGTAATCGGTCGGCGTTCTGGATAATTGGTTCGCATCCTCGCCAGACAACACCTCTGGCTGACGCTCCGCGGAAAGGGTTCCATGTTTTCTCGGCTTCTCGGGCTCATGTCTGCCGACATGGCCATCGATCTCGGCACGGCCAACACTCTGGTCTACGTAAAGGGGCGCGGCATCGTGCTCGATGAGCCCTCGGTCGTCGCGATCGCCGAGGTCAAGGGGCGCAAGCAGGTTCTCGCGGTCGGCGAGGAAGCCAAGCACATGCTCGGCCGCACCCCCGGCAACATCCAGGCGATCCGCCCCCTGCGCGACGGCGTGATCGCCGATTTCGAGGTGGCGGAGGAAATGATCAAGCATTTCATCCGCAAGGTCCACAACCGTAAATGGGGCGCCTCGCCGCTCATCATCGTGTGCGTCCCCTCCGGTTCCACCGCGGTCGAACGCCGCGCCATCCAGGAATCCGCCGAAAGCGCCGGCGCGCGCAAAGTCCTGTTGATCGAGGAACCGATGGCCGCGGCAATCGGCGCCGGCCTGCCGGTCACCGAACCCTCCGGCTCGATGGTGGTCGATATCGGCGGCGGCACCACCGAGGTTGCGGTGATCTCGCTCGGCGGCATCGTCTATGCCCGCTCCGTCCGCGTCGGCGGCGACAAGATGGACGAAGCCATCATCTCCTACATCCGGCGCAATCATAACCTGCTGATCGGCGAATCCTCGGCCGAAAAGATCAAGCTCGAAATTGGTGCCGCCTGGTCCGATCCCTCGGCCCCCGGCGTGTGGCGCGAGGTGAAGGGGCGCGACCTGATCAACGGCGTGCCGCGTGAAGTGCGGGTCAGCCAGGCGCAGATCGCGGAAAGCCTGGCCGAGCCGGTCAGCCAGATCGTCGAGACCGTCAAGGTCGCCCTGGAAAACACCCCGCCCGAACTCGCCGGCGACATCGTCGACAAAGGCATTGTGCTCACCGGCGGCGGCGCGCTGCTGCACCGGCTGGACGATGTCCTGCGCGAAGCGACCGGCCTGCCCGTGGTGGTGGCCGAAGAACCGCTGCAATGCGTCGCACTCGGCACCGGCCGCGCGCTGGAGGAGTTGAAACGCCTGCGCACCGTGCTTTCATCCATGTATTGATACGGCATACTGATACGGCATCATCTCGATCGGGGGACAGACGCATGGCGATCCGTAAAATTCTGCTGCCGCTGGCCGGCATTGCCTCCGCCCGCGGCGCGCTCACCACGGCCCTGATGTTGTCGGAGCGCTGGCGCGCCCATCTGCACGCGCTGCACGTCCGCACCGATACCCGCGATGTCGCACCGTTGGCCGGCGAAGGCCTGTCCGGCGCGATGATCGAGGAAATGATGGCGAGCACCGAAAAAGAGGGCAACAGCGAAGCCACCGCCCTCAGCGCCCTGTTCACCCAGGAAACCGCCGCGCGCGGCATCGCGGTCGGCGCGCCGGTGCGCGCGGCTGATGGCGCGGTGCGCGCCGCCTCCGCCCGCTTTTCCTCGGTGGTCGGGCGTGAGGAGGAGTTGGTCGCCGGCGAAGCCCGCCTGTCGGACCTGATCGTGGTGCCGCACCCGAAATCGGCCGAGGAAGTCGCATCGGCCGACGCGCTCCACGCCGTGCTGTTCGATAGCGGCCGCCCTGCCCTGATCGCACCCGTCGGCGTGCCCACCACCATCGGCACCCGCATCGCGATCGCCTGGAACGGCACCGCTGAAAGCGCCTCCGCCGTCGCCTCGGTGCTGCCCTGGCTGGCCGATGCGACAGCGGTGCGGATCTTCCATTCGCCCGACTACCAGCGTCAGGGCCCCGGTGCCGACAAACTCGCCGCCTTCCTCGAACTGCACGGCATCACTGCCGATGCCACCGAATTCCGCGCGATCGATCGCAACGCGGGTACCGGCCTGCTTAATGCGGTCGAGGCCTATGGCGCGGATCTGCTGGCGATGGGTGCCTATTCCCACTCGCGCCTGCGCCAGCTCATCCTCGGCGGCGTCACCCGCCATGTGCTGGAGCACGCCAAACTCGCCGTGCTGATGAACCGGTGAGCATGTTCGGCGTCGAGGACGCTGCGACCGAAGCCGCGATCCGCGCCTACGTGAAGCTGATGCGGGCGAGCCATGCGGTCAACGCACGCACAGCCCCCCGCCTGATCGCCGCCGGCCTGACCCACACCCAGCTCGGCGTGCTCGAAGCCCTGCTGCATCTCGGCCCCCTCACCCAGCGCGACCTGTCGCGCAAGATCTTGACCAGCCCCGGCAATCTGACTGATGTGATCGACAAGCTCGCCAAACGCGACCTGGTCGCCCGCGTCGCCTGCAAGGAGGACCGCCGCAGCGTCCGCGTCGTCCTGACCGAGGCTGGCCGCGCCTTTATCGAATCCCTGTTCCCCGGCCATGCCGCCGATATCGGGGCCGCCATGTCCGGCGTGACGGGCGAGGATCTCGCCACGCTGGATCGGCTGCTGCGCCGCCTCGACATCGCGGCTGGAGACGATTGACCTCGCGTCCAGTCATCCTATATCATTCGATATCGAACTATAACATGCGCTCAGCCGCATCAGGAGATCATCGATGATCGAGCTACGCCCCTTCGACAGTATCGGCCGCTTCCGCAACGAGTGGCTCAACGCCCACCATCATTTCAGCTTCGGCGGTTATCACGACCGCGCGCGGATGGGCTGGGGTGCCCTGCGGGTCTGGAACGATGACGAAGTCGCCCCCCACGCCGGGTTCGACCCGCACCCGCACCGCGACATGGAAATCATCACCTTCATCCGCCAGGGCGCCATCACCCACAAGGACAATCTCGGCAACGAGGGCGTCACCCGCGCGGGCGATGTGCAGGTGATGCATGCCGGCACCGGCATCACCCATGCCGAATACAATCAGGAAGACGAACCCACCCGCCTGTTTCAAATCTGGGTGATGCCGGACCGCACGGGCGTCGAACCCGGCTGGACCAGCCGCGAATTCCCCCGCGCCACCGGCACCGGCCTGCACATTCTGGCCGGCGGCCGCCCGGGCGATGCCGCAAGCGGCGCCCTGCCCTTATACGCCGACGCCGCGGTTCTGGCCGGCCGTCTGGCCCCCGGCGAGCGCACCACCTACACGATGGAGCCCGGCCGCGCCGCCTATCTGGTCGCCCCGCAGGGCAGTTTCACCGTCAACGGCGTCGCCGCTTCAGCACGCGACGGCGTCGCAATCAGCGATGAACGCGCGATCGTGATCGAAGCCGGCGCCATCGAGACCGAACTGGTCCTTGTCGATGTGCGCTCATGAAACGAGTTTCATCTGCACAACCTGCCCACGGTTAGAATCGTCCCTATATCGCACCCAAGGTCATCGATCCGTTACGCGAATAGTGTAGAAACACGAAACGAATGACGCGATCGGGCCACCGGTTCGCTGCGTTCCCGCGTTCCGACAATTTTCGTTTCGTCCTCCTGCGGCCAATCAACGGCCGGCCAACCATAAGGATAGCTTGTATGACATCGTTCCTCGCACGCCGCCGGCCGCATCGGATCGCGACACTCTCGGCCGTGCTCCTCGCCGGAACCTCGCTCGCAATCGCGACTCTGCGCCCCGCCATCGCGGACGACCAGTCCCTCAACGCCACCGCCAAGGTCCAGCAGGACTACAAGCCGCTGCCCAGCTTCGCGCCCTTGGTCAAGGACGTCAGCCCCGCGGTCGTCTCGGTGACCGTTCACCTGAAAGTCCAGAATGCCGACTCGATGGGCGGCGGCGCACCCCACGGCATGCCGATGCCGTTTCCCTTCCCCTTCCCGCAACCCCAGCAGCCCCAGGCGGTCGAAGCCAAGGGCTCGGGCTTCTTCATCAGCTCCTCGGGCTATCTGATCACCAACAACCACGTCGTGAAAAACGCCAAATCGGTGTTCGTCACCCTGCTCGATGGTCAGCGCCTGGTCGCCCACGTCGTCGGCACCGACCCCGGCACCGATCTCGCCGTGCTGAAAGTCTCGCGCTCCAAGCCGTTCCCCTATCTCGAACTCGGCGATTCCGCGAAAGTCACACCCGGCCAATGGGTGATCGCGATCGGTAACCCGTTCGGCCTGGCCGAAACCGTCACCACCGGCGTGGTCTCCGCCCTCGGCCGCGACATCGGCGATGGCGAGTACGACAGCTTCATCCAGGTCGATGCCCCGATCAACGAAGGCAATTCCGGCGGCCCGCTGCTCAACCAGCAAGGCCAGGTGATCGGCGTCAACACCGCCATCCTCACCCCCACCGGCGGCTCGGTCGGCATCGGCTTCTCGATCCCGTCCGACATGGTCAAGCGGATCAGCACCGAACTGATCAAACAGGGCCACATCACCCGCGGCTTCATCGGCGTGCAGGTCCAGCTGATCAGCCCGGAAATGGCGACCGCCATGGGGCTGAAAAGCGAAAACGGCAAGGCCGATGGCGCGCTCGTCGCCGAAACCGTGCCGAACGGCCCCGCCGCCAAGGCCGGGCTCAAGCCGGGCGATGTCATCACCCAGGTCGATGGCAAACCGGTCACCAACCCGCGCGACCTCGCGCTGGCGATCTCCGAGATCAAGCCCGGCGATCCCGCGCACGTGCAGTATCTGCGTGACGGCAAGGCCAACACCACTGCGGTCACCGTCGAAAAAATGCCCGCCAACGCCCAGGCCGCCTTCAACGAAGGCCCCGGCAGCAAGGGCCATGGCGCCGCCAACAAGCCCGAACTCGGGCTCACCCTGGCGCCGCTGACCGAATCCGATCGCCAGCAGCTCGACCTGCCGATGTCGAGCAAAGGTGCCGTGGTCGCCGGCGTCCTGCCGAACTCCCCCGCCGATGAGGCCGGGCTCCGTTCGGGCGATGTCGTCGTCGGCGTCGGCAGCACGCCGGTCGAGAATCCCGGCGACGCCATCAACGCGATCCACAAGGCCGAGGCCCAGAAAGCCAAGGCGATCGCGCTGCGCGTCATGCGCGGCAGCCAGGCCATCTTCGTCGCCGTGCCGCTGCCCAAGCCGGGTGCCAAAAAATAACCGGGCACGCCGTTCTCCCACCATCGCGCGCGGCGGAATCTCTCTCTACCAACCGCCGCACGCTCAACCGGATCATAGCAAACACGCCCCCGACCCTTGCAGGTCGGGGGCGTTTCTGATCTGACCACCCGAGAATTGCCCGTTTATTTGAGGTCTACCCCATGCGTCCCGACCAATCCGCCCCGCCGAACACCGCACCCGCCACCGCCGGCCGCGCCGCCAACGGCCTCGCCGCCCTCGAAGCCGAAAGCATCGAAATCATCCGCGAAGCCGCCGCCGGCTTTCGCACCCCGGTGATGCTGTATTCGATCGGCAAGGACAGCTCGGTGATGCTGCATCTCGCGATGAAGGCGTTCTACCCCGGCAAGCCGCCGTTCCCCTTGCTGCATGTCGATACCGGCTGGAAGTTCCGCGAAATGATCAGCTTTCGCGACCGGATCGCCGCAACCCACGGGCTCGAGCTGATCGTCCGCACCAATGCCGAGGCCGCCGCCCGCGGCATCAACCCGTTCGACCAGACCGCCTCGACCTACACGACCATCATGAAGACCGAAACGCTCAAAGCCGCGCTCGATGAATTCGGCTTCGATGCCGCGTTCGGCGGCGCCCGGCGCGATGAGGAAAAATCCCGCGCCAAGGAACGCATCTTCTCGGTCCGCACCGCCACCCACGGCTGGGACCCCAAAGCCCAGCGACCCGAATTATGGACCCTGTTCAACACCCGCCTCACCCCCGGCCAGTCGATGCGGGTGTTCCCGCTGTCGAACTGGACCGAGGCCGATATCTGGAACTACATCGCCGCCGAAGCGATCCCGGTCGTGCCGCTCTATTTCGCCAAGCCCCGCCCGGTGGTGCAGCGCGGCAGCCAATGGATCATGGTCGATGACGACCGCCTGCCGCTCCGCCCCGGCGAAACACCCGAACTGCGCAGCGTGCGCTTTCGCACCCTCGGCTGCTACCCGCTCACCGCCGCGGTCGAATCCACCGCGACCACGCTCGATGCTGTCATCGCCGAAATGCGCGCCTCGCGCGTCTCCGAGCGCGAAGGCCGCCTGATCGACCACGACGATTCCGCCGCGATGGAAAAAAAGAAGCGGGAAGGGTATTTCTGATGAACGACATGACCGCGCTCGAACCCCGCACCCTGCTCCGCCTGCTCACCTGCGGCTCGGTCGATGACGGCAAATCCACCCTGATCGGCCGCCTGCTGTTCGATACCGACAACATCCCCGACGATCAGCGCGCCAGCCTCGAACGCGATTCCCGCAAATTCGGCACCGATGGCGCGAATATCGACTATGCCCTGCTGGTCGATGGGCTGGAGGCCGAGCGCGAACAAGGCATCACCATCGATGTCGCCTACCGCTTCATGGCAACCCCACGCCGCAAATTCATCATCGCCGACACGCCCGGCCACGAGCAATACACCCGCAACATGGCCACCGGCGCCTCGACCGCGCAGCTCGCCATCCTGCTGGTCGATGCCAGCCAGGGCCTGCTGACGCAAACCCGCCGCCACGCCTTCATCGCCGATCTGCTCGGCATCCGCCACGTCGTCCTCGCCGTCAACAAGATCGATCTGATCGGCCACGACCAGGCCCGCTTCGATGCGATCGCGCATGATTTCGCAACCCTCGCCGCCCGCTTTCACTTCCACACCATCACCACCATTCCCGTCTCCGCCCGCCATGGCGACAATGTGGTCCACCGCAGCGCCGCAATGCCCTGGTACCAGGGCCCGACCCTGCTCGAACATCTGGAGGCGATCGAACCCGCCACCGCGCAGACCGGCCCGTTCCGCTTTCCGGTGCAATGGGTCAGCCGCCCGGATGCCGATTTCCGCGGCTATGCCGGCACGGTCGCCGGCGGCGCGATCCACCCCGGCGATGCCGTCATCGTCGCGGCATCCGGCCGCACCAGCACCATCGCCCGCATCGTCACCGCCGATGGCGACCGCAGCATCGCCACCGCCGGCGACGCCATCACGCTCACTTTGGCCGATGAGCTCGACATCTCGCGCGGCGACATCCTCGCCACCCCCGATAGCCGCCCGGACGTCGCCGCCCAATTCGCCGCCGATCTCGTCTGGATGAGCGCGGCACCCCTGCTGCCCGGCCGCCCCTATATCGTGCGGATCGGCACGGCCAGCGTCTCCGGCGTGGTCTCGAAAATCCGCCACAAGGTGAACGTCAATAATTTCGACGAGCTCGCCGCCGACCAGCTCACCTTGAACGAGGTCGCCCTGGTCAACCTGGCCCTCGCCGCCCCGGTCGCGTTCGATGCCTATCAGGATAACCGCCGCACCGGCGCCTTCATCCTGATCGACCGCGTGACCAACGAAACCGTCGCCGCCGGCATGATCCGCCACGCGCTGCGCCGCGCCAGCAACATCCACACCCAGGCCCTCACGATCGACCGCTCAGCCCGCGAGGCACGCAACGGCCACCGCCCGGCGATCCTGTGGTTCACCGGCCTGTCCGGCTCCGGCAAATCGACCATCGCCAATCTGCTGGAAACGAAGCTGCACCTGCTCGGCGCGCACACCTACCTGCTCGATGGCGACAACATCCGCCACGGCCTCAACCGCGACCTCGGCTTCACCGATGCGGACCGGGTGGAAAACATCCGCCGAGTGGGCGAGGTCGCCAAATTATTCGCCGATGCCGGCATGATCGTGCTGGTCAGCTTCATCTCGCCGTTCCGCGCCGAACGGCAGATGGCGCGCGAACTGGTCGAGCCCGGCATGTTCCACGAAGTCTTCGTCGACACCCCGATCGAAATCTGCCGCCAGCGCGACCCCAAAGGCCTCTACCGCAAGGCGGACGCCGGCCAGATCCGCAATTTCACCGGCATCGACAGCCCCTACGAACCCCCCGAAGCGCCGGAGTTTCATCTGCAGACCGCCACATCGACGGCCGATGATCTCGCGGACGGTTTGATCGCGGCGCTCCGTGTGCGTCTTGGATTTCCGATCTGAGCGCAATTCTGTCGGAAAACTTTACACTTCGTCATATAAGCCATGGGACAAAATCGATAACTATATGATATTGTTTCGTTAATTGAATTGGCACTCTTTTTGCTAACGGCAGAGACGCTGTTTGTTTATTGTTATTCAAGGAGAGGCTGCCATCATGAAGCTTAAATCATTCATTCTCGTCGGAGCTGCCATAGCGGCGTTCGGAACGGTCTCCGCGCAGGCTGACACGATCAATTCCCTAACGGCACAATATTTCTCGGTTGCACCAGGTGCGGATTTCGGCAGCCAGCCGATCGACGGTGTTTATACCAACATGGTGCAATCACAGCTCGGTCCCGACGGTCTGCCCGTCTATAATTCCAGCTATGGCGGAACGGCAGTCAATGACGTCAATAGCAATGGCGAATTGACGTGGTGGACCCCCTCGACGACAACCGGAGTCACCGCGACCGGCACCAACACCGTATCGCTGCCTTACAACAACACGTCTTTCTTCCCGCCCAACGGTACGGGCTCTAACGACACCACTTCATTCCAAACAGCAGTCTTTACCGGCCGATTCACCCTCGCATCCGCCGAGAAGCTGACCTTTAATCTGGGTGCGGACGACGACGCATTCCTGTATGTCGACGGCACGATTGTCGCTGATCTCGGCGGCATCCACGGGGATTCCTCGCTCCCGACCATGACCACGACTCTGGCTGCCGGCAGTCATACGCTCGAACTTTTCTATGCAGACCGTCAACAAACCCAGGCCGCGCTGACGTTCGGGATCACGACAACCGGCGTAACGATCACGCCAGTGCCGGAACCCGGTTCGCTCGCCGTCCTGGGTACCGCAATGGTGGGCCTCGGCCTGGTCCTGCGACGTCGCAAGCGCGCCTAAAGATCAGAAGCCACAACACGATCCGAACGCGCCCAGTCAGATGGGCGCGTTTTTTTCTGGCGCCGGTACGATCTCTCTACGACGCAGACGTAATTATTTCAGGCAAATCTCGCGGCTGATGCGCCGCAACGAGAGCTGAATTGACAACGGGTAACGCGAAATCGACGAAGAGCAGACGCATCTCAATGAATTCGAATAAGAGCGCTCGCCTGAAGCCCGGAGACATTTTCCGCCGGACTTCTATTCAGTAAAGGCCATTAAACCCTTGATAATCGGACGAATTTTAGACAACACCCAACTCAAGCTCGCCAAACGTCGTTACGGTTTACTTTGAACAAACAGAGCGTCTTCAAGCAACTAACGGTGCCCGTAGCGCCGCCGTGCGTGCCCATGATTCGGCGACGTCTTCGTCGAACAATTCAGCGAGTTTCTTCATCATGGTGCCGCCAAGCTCCTCGGCATCCACTAACGTCACGGCGCGGCGGTAGTAGCGGGTGACGTCGTGGCCGATGCCGATGGCGGTGAGTTCGACCAGGTCGCGGCTTTCGATTTCGCGGATGACGTCGCGCAGGTGGCGTTCGAGGTAGTTGCCCTGGTTGACCGAGAGGGTGCTGTCGTCGACCGGGGCGCCATCGGAGATCACCATCAGGATGCGGCGGTGTTCGGGGCGGGCGAGCAGGCGGCGGTAGGCCCAGGCGAGGGCTTCGCCGTCGATGTTTTCCTTGAGCAGGCCTTCGCGCAGCATCAGGCCGAGGTTGCGCCGGGCGCGGCGCCAGGGCTGATCGGCGGCTTTGTAGATGATGTGGCGGAGGTCATTGAGGCGGCCGGGGTTGCGGGGTTTGCCTTCACCGACCCATTTTTCGCGGCTTTGGCCGCCCTTCCAGGCGCGGGTGGTGAAGCCGAGGATTTCCACCTTCACGGCGCAGCGTTCGAGGGTGCGGGCCAGGATGTCGCCGCACATGGCGGCGACGGAAATGGGTCTGCCGCGCATCGAGCCGGAATTGTCGATCAGCAGGGTGACCACGGTGTCGCGGAACTCGGTGTCGCGTTCGCGTTTGAACGACAGGGGCAGCAACGGGTCGACCACGACGCGGGCCAGGCGGCCGACATCGAGCAAGCCGTCCTCGAGGTCGAACTCCCAGGCGCGTTGTTGTTGCGCCAGCAAGCGGCGTTGCAGGCGGTTGGCGAGTTTGGAGACAACGCCGTGCAGATGCTGGAGTTGCTGGTCGAGTTGCTGGCGCAGCCTTGCCAGTTCCTCGGTATCGCATAATTCGTCGGCGGCGATTTCCTCGTCGAACGCGCGGGTGAAGGCGCGGTAGGCGGTGGTCGGGTCTTCGGGGATGGGTTTGCGGCGCTGCTGCGGGCCGGCGGGGGCTTCATCGGCGGCGGCGGCGTTGTCGTCCTCGGTTTCCTCGTCGGCTTCGGCTTCGGCTGATTCCGCCTCGGTCGCTTCCGGGGCTTCGGACATCGGCTGGTCCTGGTCCTGCTGGCTCTGGGTCTCGCCTTCGCCGGCATTGTCCTGTTGCAGGGATTGCTCGCCCTGGTCGCCGGCGTCTTCACTGTCGTCGCCCTCCTCCGAGGAGGTTTCGGCTTCGGCGAGGTCCATCGCGGCGAGCAGGCGGCGGGCGGCGCGGGCGAAACCGTCCTGATCGGCGCGCTCGGCGGCGAGATCGTCGAGGGCGGATTCGGCATCCGCGGGCAAGGTGCCGCGCCAGAGGTTGAGGATGTTGCGGGCGACTTCGGGCACCGAGGCGGGGTCCATCCGTTCGCGGACCAGCAAGGCGAGCGCCTGGGCGGTGGGGAGTTGCTCGCGCCGGCTCATGCGGTCGAGACCCTCGGCTTCGGAATCATCGTGCAATTTGCGGTGCAGATTGGCGGCGACACCATCCATGAAGGCGGCGCCGACGATTTCGACCCGGGCCTGTTCCAGCGCGTCGTAAGCGTCGCGCGCTTCGCGGGCGACCGGGGCGCGGTTGGCGTGGACCGCATCGTCGTGATGGCGCAATCGCAACGCCATGGAGTCGGCGATGCCGCGCAGGCGCGCTATTTCCGCCGGGGGCAGCGCGCGGGTGGGCGATGGCAGGCGGGCGCGCTTGCCGGCGAGGCCGGCGGCGCCAGGCTGGTAGGCGACTTGCACCTCATCGCTGCCGGCGATGGCGCGGACGGCGCCGGCGGTGGCGCGCTTGAAATCCTCGCTGCGGGATTGCTCGCCGGCCATCAGATCTTGCGCGGATGCACGCCGGTTTCGACCTCGGCATTGAAGCAGCGCTGGTAGTATTCGGCGACCGTGCTGCGTTCCGCCTCGTCGCATTTGTTGAGGAAGGTGAGGCGGAAGGCGAAGGCGATGTCGTTGAAGATTCTGGTGTTTTCGGCCCAGGTGATCACGGTGCGCGGGGACATCACGGTCGAGATGTCGCCGTTGATGAAGCCGGCGCGGGTTAGATCGGCCAAAGCCACCATGCTTTCGATTTTCTTTTTCTCGGCGGTGTTGGATGCCTCGATGCCGAGCTTGGCCATCACGATCGACACCTCCTGCGCGTGCGGGAGATAGTTCAGCGTGGCAACGATGTTCCAGCGGTCCATCTGGCCCTGGTTGATCTGCTGGGTGCCGTGATAGAGACCCGTCGTGTCGCCGAGGCCGACCGTGTTGGCGGTGGCGAACAGGCGGAAGGCGGGATGCGGGCGGATCACGCGGTTCTGGTCGAGCAAGGTGAGCTTGCCCTCGACCTCGAGCACGCGCTGGATCACGAACATCACGTCCGGCCGGCCGGCATCGTATTCATCGAACACCAGGGCGCACGGATGCTGCAACGCCCACGGCAGCAAGCCCTCGCGGAACTCGGTGATCTGCTTGCCGTCCTTCAGCACGATCGCGTCCTTGCCGATCAGGTCGATGCGGCTGATGTGGCTGTCGAGATTGACGCGGATGCAGGGCCAGTTCAACCGCGCGGCCACCTGCTCGATATGGGTGGATTTGCCGGTGCCGTGATAGCCCTGGATCATGACGCGACGGTTGAGCGCGAAACCTGCGAGAATCGCGATGGTGGTCTCGCGATCGAACTTATAGGTGTCGTCGATCTCGGGGACATGCTCGGTGCGCTCGGAAAACGCCGGCAACTCGAACCCGCAATCAATGCCGAATACCTCGCGCGAGGAGACGCGACGGTCCGGCAGATTGATCGCCGAAGTCGGCACGCCACGGGCTTCAGGCAAAGCGGCAAGATTGGTCATCGATCGGGCTTCCTTTTATCCTGGTTCGGTAAACTACTCGCCACGGCGCAGTCTGCAAGGGTGGGTGGGTGCTTGGGGACGGTAAGAAGGCCAGGGGGCTCTGCCCCCTGGACCTCCGTTAAAGGCGGAGCCTTTAAAATCCATTAGTTTTAGGGGTAGGGAGGGCGGCTGCCGGGCTTTCAAACAGTGTGGTCTGGACGCCCTCCCTACCCCTAAAACTAGCGGGTTCTAAGGGCTGAGCCCTTAGTGGGGGGTTCGGGGGGCAAAGCCCCCTGATCTTCTTGCTGTCCTCACGCACTCGCCCCCACTGGCAGATGGGTGCGGATGGCGGCGTAGGCGAGGTTGATGGTTTTGAGGCGTTCTTCGGCGGCTTTATCGCCGCCGTTGGCGTCGGGGTGGTGTTGTTTGGCGAGGGTTTTGTAGCGTGTGTGTGCGGCTTCGCGCGAGGTTGGCCAGTCGAGGCCGAGGATGGCGAGGGCTTCGCGGATTTCGGGTGGGGCGCGTTCGGCGTCGGGCGTGGTGCGGGCGCGGCCGATGCCGGCGAAGGCGGCGAGTTCGGCTTCGAGGGCTTCGCTGATGCCGCCGTTGCGGCCGAGCGGCCAGGTGGGGCGTTGCCAGCCGGTATCGTTACGGAGGTTCGATTCGATTTCGCCGGGGCTCATGCCTTTGTAATAGTCCCAGCCGGCGTTGTAGGCGCGGACGTGTTCGAGGCAGAACCAGTGGTATTCACGCAGGGATTCGCGCGATTTGGGGGCGCGGTAGTCGCCGGCGTTGTGGCAATCGGGGATATCGCATTCGCGGCCCGGCGCATCGGGATCGGGCGCGAAGGCGCGGACGCGGCGGGTGGAGCGGGAGAAGGGAGGCGCGGGCATGGATGCTAATTTGCCCTTTGTGCGCAACTTGGCAACCGTTGAAAGCCAGCGCACAATCCACCTATGACAAACCGTACCGATCGAATCCGCGCCGTTCTGACATCGGCGTTTGCGCCCGAGGTGCTCGAATTGAAAGACGACAGCGCGAAACATGCGAACCATGCGCATCGAATGAGCGAACCCGGTCATGCGCCGGCGGTTGGCGAGACGCATTATCGGCTGGCGATGATTTCGACGAAGTTTGCGGGGATGAATCGGGTGGCGCGGTCGCGTGCCGTGCATGAGGCGCTGGATGCGGAGTTCAAATCCGGCCTGCATGCGCTGGCGCTGGATCTGAAGGCGCCGGGCGAGTGATGGGTGTTGGCGGTCAAGTCAGAAGGCCAGGGGGCTCTGCCCCCTGGACCCCCGCCAGGAACTTAGTTCCTGGACCTCATCAGTTTAAGAGTGGAGGGGGCGTGCTCGGGGTTTCAAGTGTACCGGACTTGATGCCCCCTCCACTCTTAAACTGTCGGGGTCTGGGGCCTAAGGCCCCGTCACGCGTAGGCGTGCTGCGCACGACGGGGTCCAGGGGCGGAGCCCCTGGCCTTTTTACTTAAGCGCCCATGACCCTCCTACTCGACCGGCGGTTTGCGGCGTTGTTTTGGTGTCAGGCGTTTGCGGCGTTCAATGATAATTTTTTGAAGACGGCGCTGGCGGTGTTGATTTTGTATCGGGCGCATGGGCAGTCGGCTTTGGTGGCGTTGGCGGGCGCGGTGTTTATTGTGCCGTTTTTGTTGGTTTCGGGGATTGCCGGGGAGATGGCGGACCGGTTCGACAAGGCGGTGCTGGCGACGCGGATTAAGGCTGTCGAGATTGTGGCGGCGGGGTTGGCGGTGGTGGGGTTTCTGACCCAGTCGGTGCCGGTGTTGTTTGTGGCGTTGCTGGCGTTCGGGGTGTTGGCGGCGTTGTTCGGGCCGGTGAAGTATGGGTTGTTGCCGGATTTGCTGGAGACGGCGCGGTTGCCGTTTGCGAATGCGCTGGTGGATTTCGCGACGTTTCTGGCGATTTTGTTGGGGACGGCGCTGGGCGGGTTGCTGGGGGCGCGGGATCCGCTGGTGTTGGCGGTATTGGTGATGGGGTTTTCGGTGCTGGCGTTTGGTGCGGCGCGGTTGATTCCTCGGCCGGGGGCGGCGCGGCCGGATTTGGTGTTGCGGGGGAATCCGGTGGCGGCGTCGCGCGATTTGTTGCGATCGTTGCGGCAGCCGGCGCGGTTATGGCGGGCGGCGTTGGTGAATACGTGGTTCTGGTTTGCCGGGATTGTGGTGCTGACGTTGTTGCCGGTGATGGTCAAGGATGTGCTTCATCGCGGCCCCAATGCCGTGACATTGGCGCTGACGATGTTTTCGCTGGGGGTTGGGGTGGGTAGTTTTGGTGCAGCGCGGAATATGCGGGGACGGATTTCATTGGCGACGGCGCGGAGCGGCACGATTTCGCTCGCATTCGGGGCGTTTCTGGTTGCCGGGATCGCGACCCCCGGGCATTTCGGTTTTGTGCTGACCGCGCTGTTCATCATCGCGGCCGGCGGCGGCCAGATCGCGGTGCCGAGTTTCGCGGCGGTTCAGGCGTGGTCCGACCCTGGGGCGCGGGCGCGGGCGGTGGCGGGCACCAATATATTGTCGGCCGCGGCGATGGTGGGGGCGAGTTTGGTGTTGACCGTTCTGCTGCATGTCGGCGTTGGCGTGCGGCCGATTTTTGCGGGGCTCGGAGTGATCGCGTTGGTCATGGTGGCGTTGCTGCACCGGTGAACTGGGCGGGGCGTTTTTCGGCGAAGGCGCGCACACCTTCGGCGAAGTCTGGCGTGCGGCCCATGGTGCGTTGCAGGTCGCGTTCGAGGTCGAGTTGGGCATCGAGGCTGTTGGTGGCGGCGGCGTTGAAGGCTTGTTTCATTGCGGCGATCGCCTGGGTGGGTTTGGCGGCGACGCTGGTGGCGAGGGCGAGGGCGGCTTGGGCGAAGCCGGCATCGGGCAGGCAGCGCCAGATCAGGCCGATCGCGGCGGCTTCGGTCGCGGTGATGGTTTCGCCCAGCATGGCGAGGCCGCGGGCGCGGGCATCGCCCACCAAATGCGGCAGGAAGAAGGTGCCGCCGGCATCCGGGATCAGGCCGATGCGGATGAAGGCCTCGGTGAAATTGGCGGATTCGCAGGCGATCACGATATCGGCGGCGAGGGCGAGGTTGGCGCCGGCGCCGGCGGCAACGCCGTTGACCGCGGCGATGATGGGTTTCGGCAGCGCGCGCATGCGGCGGACCAGCGGGTTGTAGTGTTGATCGATCGCGGCGCCGAGGTCGCGCTGCGTGCCGCCGAGGTTCTGCATGAGGTCGGCGCCGGAGCAGAAGCCGCGGCCGGCGCCGGTGAGCAGGACGGCGCGGATGGTATCGTCGGATTCGATCGCGGTGAAGGCTGCGGCGAGGGCTTCGTGGACGGCGGGGTTGAGGGCGTTGAGTTTTTCCGGGCGGTTGAGGGTGAGGGTTCGCACCGCGCCCTCGGTATGCACCAGTAGTTCGTCAGCCATCGTCGCATCCCCCATTGCGTTTCTGTGGTCATTGTGGCGCAGCATGACGTTTGCGGCAATGAGGGGTTTTGATGATTTCGATTGCGATTCATGGCGGGGCGGGCACGATGCGGGCGGCGGATCTGACCGCGGCGATGACCGAGGCGCGGCATGAGGGGTTGCGGGCGGCGTTGCGGGCGGGGTGGTCGGTGCTGCGCGGCGGCGGTGCGGCGCTCGATGCGGTGAGTGCGGCGGTGTGTGCGCTGGAGGATGATCCGCTGTTCAATGCCGGGCATGGCGCGGTGCTGACCGATGCCGGCACGATCGAGATGGATGCCGGGATCATGAACGGGGCGGATCGTCGGGCCGGGGCGGTGGCGGGGATTTGCGGGCCGCGCAACCCGGTGCTGGCGGCGCGCGCGGTGATGGAGACGACGCCGCATCTGCTGATGATCGGCGCGGGGGCGCATGGCGTGGCGCGCGATGCCGGGTTGGTGTTCATGCCGGACGCGTATTTCGAGACGCCGAACCGGCGGGCGGCGCTGGAGCGCGAGATGGCACGGCGGGCGGCGGGGGCGCCGGATACGCGGTCCGACGCGGATCGGCATGGCACGGTGGGTGCGGTGGCGCGGGATGCTGGTGGGCATTTGGCGGCGGCGACATCGACCGGCGGGATGACCGGCAAGCGGTCTGGTCGGGTGGGTGATACGCCGGTGATCGGGGCTGGGACCTATGCCGATGATGTGTGCGCGGTGAGTTGCACTGGCACCGGCGAGGTGTTCATTCGGTACACGGCGGCGGCGGAGATTGCGGCGCGGATACGCTATAAGGGCGAGGCGATTGCGCAGGCGGCGGGCGATGTGATTGGCGAACTTGAGGGGTATGGTGGGGATGGCGGGTTGATTGCGCTTGGGCGGGCTGGAGAACCGGCGCTGCCGTTCAATTCATCGGGCATGTATCGCGGGTATGTCGATGCCGAGGGGCGGTTGTGTACGGCGATTCACCGGGAGGCGTTTCGGTACGGCTGATCGCATGATGGGAAGCGATTCTCCTTGTAGATAATGTAAAATTGCATTATTATTGCGTTCGGTTTTGGAGAAACATCATGACCGCGCTGACCGTTACCGCTCGGGGACAAGTTACGTTCCGCAAGGATGTGCTGCGACACCTCGGCATCCGGCCGGGCGACATGATCGAGGTGGACAAGCTGCCGAACGGGACGGTGGCGCTGCGGGCCGCGCGTCCGGCAGGATCGATCGATGGGTTCGTCGGTTTGCTGGCGGGTAAAACCACAAAAATCGCCACGATCGAGGAGATGAACGAGGCCATGGCAGCAGGCTGGGCGGGCGATCCGTGAAAATTACGGTCGATACCAATGTCCTGGTGCGGGCGGTGGTGCAGGACGACAAGAGACAGGCGAAATTGGCCGTGGATCTCTTGAAATCGGCAGACATCATCGCGGTTGCCGGGTCCTGCCTGAGCGAGTTCGTGTGGGTGCTGCGTCGGGTTTACGGGTTCGGGCAGAGCGAGATTTCGGCGGCAATCACTGCGTTGCTTGCCGCCGGCAATGTGGTGGTCGATCGGCCGGCTGTCGATGCGGGGCTGGCTGTGCTGGATGCGGGTGGTGACTTCGCCGATGGCCTGATCGCCTACCAGGGACGCTGGCTTGGTGGCGAAAATTTCGTTTCGTTCGATAAGAAGGCGGTTTCGTTGTTGGCGGGGCACGGTTCGTCGGCTCGGCTTCTGGAATGATCAACCACACCGATTGTCAAAGGCCAGAATCCAGCAACAGGTCGCCGGATGATGAATGCATGAGCATTTTGATAAGACTCGTATGATGGCCAAGTCGCACGTTGTGGTCGGGATCGCAGCGTGGGTCGTTGCCGCATCCCTGCTGCATCGCGCGCCGCTCGACCCGATCGACCTCGGCCTCGTGATCGCGGGTTCGCTGCTGCCGGATATCGACCACCCGCAGTCCTGGGTCGGGCGGCGGACGCGCCCGGTTTCGACGGTGATCGCGCGCAGTCTCGGGCATCGCGGCATCACCCATTCGGCAATCGCGGTGGGCGGGCTGGTCGCCGCCTTGCTATGGGCGGGGCAACGGCGCGATGCGGTCACTGCACTCGCCATCGGCTATTTGTCCCATCTGGCGGCGGATATGCTGACCCCGCGCGGGTTACGCCTCGCATGGCCGCTGCGGCGAAGCTGGGGCTTTCCACTCTGCCGCACCGGGTCGCCGGCGGAGGCGCTGATCGTGTTCGGGCTGGTCTGCGGGCTCGCGTGGTGGGTGGTTTCCCATCATATCCTGCGGATCGGTTCATGACACGCGGCACGCCCATGCACGCAATATGCTTGCGCCGATCCCACGGGAAAGCTACCTGAAACTACGGTTTTGTTTGAGGAATATTGTGATGGGTTACAAGGTTGCGGTTGTTGGTGCCACCGGTGCGGTCGGGCGTGAAATGCTCAAGACGCTGGCGGAGCGCCAATTTCCGATTACCGACGTGGTCGCCCTCGCTTCGCCCCGCTCGGCCGGGCAGCAGGTGAGCTTCGGCGAGGACCAGGTGCTGACCGTGCGCAACCTGGAGACCTATGATTTTCACGGCACGGATTTCGGCTTCTTTTCGCCGGGTGCGGAGATTTCCGCGATCCACGCGCCGCGCGCGGGCGATGCCGGCTGCATCGTGATCGATAACACCAGCCAGTTCCGGATGGACCCCGACGTGCCGCTGGTGGTGCCGGAAGTGAACCCGCAGGCGCTGGATAAATTCGCCGCCCGCAAGGATTGGCGCCGGATCATCGCCAATCCGAACTGCTCGACCATCCAGATGGTGGTGGCGCTCAAGCCGCTGCACGATAAATTCACGGTGCGGCGCGTTGTGGTTTCGACCTATCAATCGGTGTCGGGCGCCGGCAAGGAAGGCATGGACGAACTCGAACGCTCGACCAAGGCCACCTACGTCAATGACTACGGCGCGCCCGAGATTTTCACCAAACCGATCGCCTTCAACGTGATCCCGCACATCGACCGCTTCATGGCCGACGGCGCGACCAAGGAAGAATGGAAAATGGCAGTCGAAACCCGCAAGATTCTCGACCCCGATATCGCGGTGATCGCCACCTGCGTGCGGGTGCCGGTGTTCATCGGCCACGCCGAGGCCGTGCATGTCGAATTCGCTAACCCGGCGCCGCTGGAGAAGGCGCGCGCAGCACTGCGGCACTTCCCCGGCATCATCGTGTTCGATGAGCGCGACGACGGCGGCTACATCACCCCGTTCGAATCGCAGGGGGAAGATGCCGTGTACGTGTCGCGCCTGCGCGTCGATTCGACCGTGCCGCACGGGCTCGCGTTCTGGTGCGTCGCGGATAATCTGCGCAAAGGTGCTGCCCTCAACGCCGTGCAGATCGCCGAAACCATGATCGCGCGCGGCCTGATGGGACGCAAAGCAGCATGATCGCCCCCGACATGGAATTGACGACTACGCCGTTGTCGGCCTAAACCGCACCCCGGCGGCGGACGTAGCTCAGTTGGTAGAGCGCCAGGTTGTGGTCTTGGATGTCGTGGGTTCGAAACCCATCGTTCGCCCCATTTTTTCCCCATCATATCGGTTGGGCCGGAGCCCTCGGCGGGACAAGGACAGGGGCTCTGCCCCTGGACCCCGCCAAAGGCGGAGCCTTTGGAATCCACTAGTTTTAGTCGGGGAAGGGCGATGCCCGTGCCTTTCAACGGCATATGCGTGGATCGCCCTTCCCCGACTAAAACTAACGGGTTCTAAGGGCTCCGCCCTTAGTGGGGGTCCAGGGGGCAAAGCCCCCTGGCCTTCTGTTCCCCCGAACACTCCGGCCGACCCGAGATGACGGCGGTGTACGGATTGATCCTGGCCGGCGGGGCGGGGCGGCGGTTGGGGGGGGTGGACAAGGCATTCGTGGGTTTGTGGGGGCGGCCGTTGGTGGCGCATGTGGTTGAGCGCCTGGCGGGCCAAGCGGAGGGGCTGGTGATCAGTGCGGCGGGCGATGTATCGCGGTTCGATTTGTTTGGGTTGCCGGTGGTGGGGGATGGCGCGCATCGCGGCAAGGGGCCGTTGGCGGGGTTGTTGGCGGGGTTGCGCTGGGCGGCGGCGCTTGGGGGTGATTTCGTGGTGAGTGTGCCGGTCGATACGCCGTTTGTGCCGCTCGATCTGGTGGCCCGGCTTGGCGATGGGCCAGCGGTGGCGGCGTATGGCGGGCGGGTGCATCATTTGGTTGCGCGGTGGCCGGTGGCGGCGGCGGGGGCGCTGGAGGAGTTTTTATGTTCGGATGGGCCGTATCGGGTGTCGGATTTCGCGCGTGGGTTGGGGATGCGGGTGGTTGAGTTTGCGGATCGGCGTGATCCGTTCATGAATATCAACACGCCGGAGGATTTGGCGTTGGCCGAGGGGTTGCGATGCTGAGTCAATTCACCGGCGAGTTTTTATATGCGGTGGTGGCGTTATTCGTCATTATCGATCCGGTCGGCACCGCGATCCTGTTTGCCGGGCTGACGGTCCATGATGATGCGGCGAAGCGGCGCAGCATTGCGAAGCGCGCCTCGGTGATCAGTTTCGTGGTGCTGCTGATTTTCGGCCTGGCGGGTGAGAAGCTGTTGCGTCTGCTCGGGATCGGGATTCCGGCGTTGCAGATTGCCGGCGGGGCGCTGCTGTTTTTATCGGCGAAGGACATGGTGACGGCGAAGGGCGAGTTGCGCGCGACCGATGAGGAAAAGGCGGCGGCGAGCAACACGACCGAGGACATCAGCGTGTTTCCGCTGGCGATTCCGCTGATTGCCGGGCCGGGCGCGATGACGACGATGGTCCTGCTGCATGCCAAGGCGAACGGCGCGCCGGGGGCGATTTTCGCGATCAGCCTGGGTCTGGCAGCGTTGATTGTGGCGACGCTCGTGGCAATGCTGTCGGCCCGCGCGCTGGCGCGGCTGATGGGAACGACCGGGGCAAGCGTGGTCGGGCGCGTGCTGGGCATTCTGGTGGCGGCGCTTGCGGCGCAGTTCATTCTGGAGGGGTTGCAGACCGCGCTGCATCTGGGCTGAGCGATTGTTCGAAGCCGAAAAATCTGCTTGTTTTCAATAATCTACCCGAAATCCGGTTGACCCGGTAGCGTCTCTCTGGCACGCTCGCGAAAACGGGAGGCGGGATTATGACGAGGTCCGAACTGATCACCGCGCTGGCGGCGGATCATCCACATCTGACGCTCGCGGATGTGGAACGCATTGTTTCCGCCTTGTTTGATGAAATGACGGCGAGTTTGGCCCGTGGCGACCGGGTGGAGTTGCGTGGATTCGGGGCGTTTTCGGTCAAGCGGCGCCAGGCGCGGGCCGGGCGCAATCCGCGCACCGGCGAGACGGTGGATGTGACGGAAAAGACCGTGCCGTTTTTCCGCGCGGGGCGGGAATTGCGCGAAATGATCAATGCTGGCATGGCCGTAGCCGAGGTCGCGGCGAGCGAAGCGCCGAAGCGGAAAGGGATCAAACGCTGAAATTCGTCCGGTATTTTATTGCTTTTCTGGTACTGCTGGTGCTCGTGGTGTTTCTGCTGTCGAACCGCAGTGCCGCGCTTATCGACTTCTGGCCGTTCGGTACGCTGGGGGCGGCGCCGATCGGCGCCATCGTGCTGGTGGCGTTTGCGCTGGGCGTGCTGATCGGCATGCTGCTGCTGGTGCCGCATCGGCTTCGCGCGCATCGCCGGGCACGGCGGGCGGAAAAGCAGGTCGCGGCGATGCAGGCCGCCCAACCGGTGGCACCGGTGATGACCACCACGACAGCGCCACTTTCGTTGCCGCCGGCGCGTTGACGCCGGTTGTGCTCGAGCCAGCCAGGAACTTGCCTCATAATCGACTGATCACCGCGATCGATACCGGTGATGCCGCGCGGGCGCGCGAGCTGGTGGCGGCGGTCGGGCCGCATTGCGGGTTGATCAAGCTGGGGCTCGAGGCGTTCAGCGCCCTCGGCCCGGCGGTGTTTGCCACGAGCGGTGGCTATCCGGTGTTTCTGGATGTGAAGCTGCACGATATTCCCAACACCGTCGCGGGCGCGGTGCGGGCGTTGCTGCCGTGCCGCCCGGCGATGCTGACGATCCACGCCGCAGGTGGGGCGGCAATGATCGCCGCGGCACGCGAGGCGGCCGAAAATGCGGGCGATGCGCGGCCCTTGCTGCTGGCGGTAACGGTGCTGACCAGTCTTTCCGCCGGCGAATTATCACAGACCGGCGTTGCCGGCGGGCCGCGCCAACAGGTGTTGCGCCTGGGGCGCCTGGCGTTGAACGCCGGGGCGGATGGGCTGGTATGCAGCGCCGCGGAAATTTCGGTCCTGCGCGATGCATTCGGCGCGGCGCCGGTTCTGGTCGTGCCGGGCATTCGGCCCGCGGGTGCCGGGCACGGCGATCAGGCCCGGGTGGCGACACCACAGGAGGCCGTGGCGGCAGGCGCCAGCTACATCGTGGTCGGCCGGCCGATCACCCAGGCTGCCGATCCGGCGGCGGCAGCGGCGGCCATCGCCGCCTCGATCGTCTGATGGCACGCACAAAAATTTGCGGCATCAACACGGCGGCCGCGTATCGCGCGGCGGTCGAGGCCGGGGCGGATTGGGTCGGGTTGAACTTCTACCCGCGCTCGCCACGCTACATCACCGGCCCCCAGGCCGCCGCATTGGGCGCCGATGGCACCGTGCCACGGGTGGGACTGTTCGTCGCGCCCGATGCCGCAATGATCGCCACCGTGCTCGCGGCGACCTCGCTGGATATCCTGCAACTTTACACCGACGCGGCAACCTGCCGCACCCTGCGGGCCGCGTTCGGCCTGCCAGTGTGGCGCGCCGTGGGCGTGGCAACCGCAGCAGACCTGCCGACCGATGACGAGGGACTGGACGGGTTCATCATCGAATCCAAGCCCCCCGCCGGCGCCGACCGCCCCGGCGGCAACGCCGTGGTCTTCGACTGGTCGGTGACGCAAGACTGGCAAGCCCCCTCCCCCTGGCTGCTCGCCGGCGGCTTGACACCCGACAACGTGGCCGAGGCCATCGCCCGCAGCGGCACAACAGCCGTCGATGTATCATCAGGCGTCGAAACCACACCAGGCCTGAAATCGTCCGACCTGATGCAGCACTTCGTGCGCGCAGCGCGCGGCGCGTGATACCGGCGGGATTGGGCTTGGCGCTTGGAGCAAGCAAGGCGGGGGGCTTTGCCCCCTCGACCCCCACTAAGGGCGGAGCCCTTAGAACCCGCTAGTTTTAGGCAAGGGGAGGGCGCTGCCTCGGT